>CAYPMS010000099.1:0-12771 GCA_964411655.1 uncultured Fibrobacter sp. | reverse complement strand
ATTCATTACTTTTTACCATTACTTTAAATGATGATACCACCAGTATTTATGGCTGCCAATGGAATGACCGGGTAAAAACTAGTCTTGCAGGGCCTGTATTGATGGAAAACGGTTCTTTGCTGTTTTTTTCCCAGAGGGGGTATGTTTTATACCGTCAGGATGGCAAACTGATTGATTCTCATACTTTGTTTAAAATGAATAAAGAATCTTCTCAACCTTACAGGCTTGCTTATCCATTAGATAGTACTACCATACTTTATTACCGTGAAGTAAAAGATGGACCGGTAGAAGTGTTCCAGAAGACACTGTTCAAAAAGGACATGAAAAAGATTTCGGATGACAGATATAAAATCTACTCAGAAATTAATCGAAACGTACTTTTTAACATTGCCAGTCATAGCATTACCGATGAAATGAGCACAAAATCTTTTCTTTTACCACACTTACTGGGTTATACTTCGCTTGAAGGCGGTATAAAGTGGTGGACTACAGATATCATGTATTCATTTTCATCTCCTATAATTGTGGAGCAGAATGGCAAGTACCATTCATTTTTTCCAGGACTTAAAAATGACCAGCCCTGCGATGTAAAACGTCATCTTATTGAACCACTTGGAGTATTTCAAACATATGGGCGGTGGTTTTATTATGGCTTATATTCTTCACGCGGCAACAAAGAGGATGAATATTATCAATCGCTTGTTTTGTGTGATCAAGCCGGAAACATACTCTCCAGCAATCGGTTACTCAAGCAGGAGATAACCGATGCTGTCCTCACCTATAATAAGGAACAAAACACCAATTATACTGTGAGACGAGCTGGAAAACATGTGTTTGTTCCAACTGTTGATAGGGGTGGATTTCTGTATTATGGAATCATGAATTTCGAATCAAAAATGATAGAAGTATATAAGAGAATTCATCGACATTATGTTCCGGTTTTGACAAAAAATAATCTGGAAGAAAAGTTTAAGCATGAAGGAAATATTGCACTTTCTCCTATTAAACTGGAATGTGGAGCTCTAGCCAACAGAGGCGTTCATCCAGAGGTGATTTTATTAAATGGAAATGATGTAAATTTTCTTGATAATGAGCAGACGGCCCGTCAGGGTTTCTTTGTTACAGTACATCGATTCACTGATAATAATCTTCATACCAGATTGAAAAGAATACCTAATTCTTTACCGGATCACATCAAAGCTATGCAGGACTCGATTGCAAAGCAGAACACCTCATGGTGTCCATATGCAATAGTTCTTAATCAGGATGGAAAAGGAGAAATATCCAGAATGTACTATGGCTTTGGTGATGTGATTATGTGTGCCCGGGTGGTGGAAGTCACCAAAACGGATGAAGTCTTTATCAGGGTTGATCTTGACAACTGGGCAGAGATGATAGTCTTTTCCAAGACAGGTAAGTACATCTGCCGATTCATTTTTAATCGACAGCCTTTTGAAAAAAGAAAGGATCTGGTAGTGATCTCGGAAAAAAGAGAAATTGTGGAAAGAGATTTTGAATCAGACCGTAGTGGAAAAACTTACTATAGCTGGGAGTTGAGATAAGCAAATGCGAATCGGTTTCGATGCCAAAAGGGCATTTTTCAATAAAACCGGTTTGGGGAATTACAGCCGTTCTGTAATTAGTGGATTAGCAGAATATTTTCCAAAAAATAGCTATTATTTATACTCGCCCAGACCTGTAAATTCAGACATATTCTGTAATTTTGACAATTGTTTCATCTCAGGGCCATCCAGCTTTTATTATAAAAGCCTGCCTTCTGTATGGCGTACTTTCGGATTAGCTGAGCAACTTAGAAAAGAAAAAATCGAAGTCTATCATGGATTGACCAATGAACTTCCTGCTGGTATCGAAAAGACCTCCATATTTTCAGTTGTAACCATAGCTGATCTGATTTTTTTGACCCGCCCTGAATTGTACAAGCCAATTGATCGGATGATTTACACAAAAAAAGTGAGCTATGCGGTTAAAGCTGCACAGAGAATTGTTACTATAAGTAAAAAGACTGCTGAAGACCTGGTAAATCTTCTATCGGTTGATGAGTCAAAAATAAGAATCGTCTATCCGGGATGTGACAGAGTATTCTGGAATCGGATCGAATTGGCAAAAAGAAAACAAATTTTTAATAAATATGGAGTTCCGGAAGATTTTATACTATCTGTTGGTACTATTGAAGAACGTAAAAATGTACTGGCAATTGTGAAAGCTCTTTACGAAAACAAAATTGATATTCCCCTGGTTGTGATTGGGAGGGCTACTCCTTATCTGGATCAGATCAAAAACTACATTGTGCAGAATAAGATCCGAGATATTTTTATCCTGCACAATGTGACAAAGGACGATCTTCCATGTTTTTATCAGCAGGCTAGCGCATTTGTCTATCCATCTTTTTATGAAGGGTTTGGTATACCTATACTGGAAGCACTGGTTTCAATGACTCCGGTCATAACCTCTAAGGGTGGTTGTTTTGTAGAAGCAGGTGGAGAGCAATCTGTTTATATCGACCCTCAAAACATTGTCGAGATAGCAGATGCTATAAAAGCAGTTTTAAATGACAATGATTTGAGGAGAAGAATGATTGAAGGTGGTTTGAAACATGCCAGAAAGTTTAAAGATGAGAATATAGCCCGGGCTTATATGAATGTTTATGAAGGGAAGGACAGTTCTTTTCCTTCGTAATGGAACGGACTGCTCCTGTGCGTTTACAAATAAAGTATAAAGTTACACTCTTTTTAATGAGAACCATGTTTTATCAGCTATGTCAGAATAGTTGTGTTAATAGTCGCACCCTTTTAAACCAGAACTGCAGTTGTACCAAGAAATTCTGCAAAAACCCGAAAGCGGGATAAATTTCTATACCTGTAAGCGATAGCAGAAATTAACACGTGCAATGGCACTAGTATTCTTCTTCCCCTTTTTTTTTAGTCCGTTTATGGATATACATATTCCTGACACACTTTGTTCACAACGGTCTTCAAATATGAGGATAATCAGCTTTATGATGATTCCGGTGCATGAAATCTTATGTAAATCCATAATTTGATCAGCAAATTCAGAATCACCGATAACTGCAGGCCATTCCTTATACGATCCACTTATCTCTGTTGTTTCTAATTTCGATAGTTGCTTATGGGTTTCAGTATTTTCACCACAGCTTTGAATTAGAAATTCAATGTATGATTTTGGTGCTTGTTTCGTTATTGCCAAAGTGAACGAAGGCATTCCTCTCTTTTCTGGAAATTCATTCCTGTAGCATTTTTCGCTCTCATCAGAAAACCGTGACAATACTAGGGGTAATTCTTAGGTTGTTCAAGAGACTTAACAATTCCTGCGCGTAATGGGTTAAGGTTTGTATATTTAACGAGTTGGGCCGCATATTGCTAATCCTGAACGAGAACTGATTTGAACTGTTAGCTGAACAGGAGCCCTTGCTTGCCATGTGTCTTTTGTTATAATAACTGGCATATCCACCATTAAGGCCACGCACAAGTTTACTCATAATTTTTTTTTGCTGGTTCTCAATGGTTGTCCATTAATCCTAAATTCCGCAGTTGAGGTGAATGCAGATGCATAAGATATTGAGATGATAAGCCTTGAACGCGGTGCAGGCCTTATCGACAAAGCGGAAAGATAAAGACGGTGCTACCGCACCGGATACCTTACGCTTAAAGAACGGAAGTGACAACGTGATAAGGTCAAAACGCGTGAATGGCTTAGCGCTCAATAGGTTACGCATATGCGCCGCGTTCAACTGCGGATTTTAGGTTAATGCTCAGGTGTAGCAGAGAAATCCACTTTTGGAAAGCTCTTTCTCAAAACGGAAAAGAAATTACGATTTGTCCAGATCGTCTGATTTTCCACAGTTATTTGAGGATTAAAAGATCGAAAATGGAAAGGTAGAGGTGGAAAATGAAAAGACAGAAAAGATCGCTCAACTAAGGAGAGGAAGAAAATGAAAATGTAAAAAAAAGGTCCGTCCCCGAGGGAAGGATGGGGACGGACCAGAAAGAAAGTAGGAGCAGAAAAATCAGTTCGCTTCCAGGCTTACCTCATAAACCAATGTCCTTCCTTTGCTCAAATCAAAAACTTTTCCTGCGCCCGAGTTAGAAAGCTCCATAGCCGTTCCTTTCCTACCGCTAAGAGACAAGGGTACCACTTTAAAGCCCGAAGCTGTCTTGTTTTTAAAGGTGATATTTCCCTTTAAAACCTGTGCCAAAGCAGGAAGCTTTCCTTCATCAATAAGTGCTGTACGCGAAGAATTATACTTCTGTGAACTCATTTTCACTGGACCGGTTGTTACAAGATACATCTGCTTCGATTTCCCTAACTCCTTTCCATCTGCACTTACCAGATAAATTGATGCATGCGTGTTGGAAAGAGAGCAGGCAAAAGATGGAAAGTCAAATTTGCGATTGCCTATAAATCCGGTAACACCTTGAATTTTGGGAGAATTTATCTGAAGTACTCCAGTATTTCCATCTATGGTCAGTTCGCCAGTCTCGCTACGAATGATATTGTTCTTTTCGTCAAAATATTTCCTGAACTCTTCAATATTTCCAGAAGATTTCCCTGAAAAGGACTTGGCGGTTCTGGTGACAAATGGTAAAAAGTAATTTTTATCCAGTACTGATGAGTAACTGGGAACTGAAAACGTTTGAGAATCACTGATCGATTCTAAAAACAATCCAGGTGCGGTTTTTACATCTCCTCTAAGAAAAAGAGGTGCTGCCATCACCCAGTTTGCCAAATGCTCCGGAGCTACCGATAAAGTATAATTCTTGATTCTGTGTGTCGATGGATTCTGGTGGTTGAAATCAAATTGCAACACACCATCCCAACCTTGTAATGCTGCATAAGCAGCCATCAAGGGAACTCCCTCCAGAACCTGCTCGTTAGGATAGCAATGATTCCATTCTGTAATTATATACGGCTTTCCATCCACTTTGTAATAGGCTTTTGATTGAATCACATTACGATTTAAATTCGATTTCAATTGTGAACGGTTGTTAAAAGGTGCAAACAGAATCCGATTCCAGTCGTTTGAGATTTTCCACACCTGAGGATGATCCCAGTACTGATTGTTGATAATAAGGTCCAGATCAGAATTACTGCGAAGTGATACTAATAATGGCTGAGGGAAATTGCTTCCACACAGAAGATATTTAACACCCAATTTTCTGAAATGATCATTCATCTCCTTGAAATAATTCCGTTCAAGTGAACACATGAACTCAAGACTTTCTTTAATGTCTCCACTCTGAGATGCCATTTTCAGCGATCCTTTTTCATCATCCCAGGCCAGACCAAAAGTCGCCAGTTTTTTCTGCTTATAAGGTGATTTTTTCCACAGTGCTTCAAGCTCAGTTCTGTAAGGTGTAGTGAGTATATCGCCGGAGAAATGGGTATAAATGGTTGACTCATTTATGAACTCGGATGCAACAATGGCGGGCTCGTCTTTGTATGCCTTCTTTGTGAACTGATTAACGTGAGTCAATAGCTGAGTGGCATATTCCTTTTGAAGGTCAATTATTTTTCTGGAGAAAAAACCAACCTGTTTACCACCAAGATCGGCCGGTATATGCTCCACTCCATCAGCAGCAGTGAATTCACGGTGAACCAGCATATCCAGAAAAATATATATACCTTTTTGTTTGCACTTATAAATAAGGTAATCCAATTGCCGCAACGAGGCTTCAGATAATTTACGGGTGCCATTCGATTTCCCGAAAATGTTTTTCTCTGCCCATGGGGCATCCATATGATGAAGGCGCAGAAGATTACAGCCCATTCTGGCAAGCCGATTCACCAGTGAGTCAATTGATGCATCATCTGCAAAACAGTCTTTTTCGACAAGGTTTGTACCCCAGAAACGGGCCGGCGTTCCATCTTCAAAAACTATATGTCCATTCTTTGCTTTAGCGAAACCGTGTTTACCTGCAGGTGGGTCCAAAAGAGATGACCAGTCCACATAGTGGCTACCCGATGAAGCTTCTGATTCGCATAACGGGTACCAATCACCTTCATCCATAATTCCGGATATAGTCCCCTTTTTTAAGACCTCGTTTTTCTCGTTATGGATTGTTAATTGAATATCATCGAAATAGGCAATTCCGGTTGCATTTCCAAGCGCACACTGAACTTTTACTTTTATGGTAGTGGCAGGTATGGTATAAGATCTGGAAAACTCTTTCCATTCGTGCGTACCCACAGTTTCGCCAGTAACCGGTGGATAACCATTAACCAGGTTTCCTGAAGCATCAAGAAATTCTATGGAGATACGGGCTTTTTCCCAGCTTTCTTTCCCCTGTACTACGCTGTCTGCTTTAATCCATCCGGAAACAGTCACTTTACTGGCATTTTCAGGTAAAACGATTTCCTGGTCAGCTCCGTTCCATTCCTGTTTACGATTTATAACCTTCAATCCGAATCTTCCCGAATGTGCAGTGCGATCAATCTGGCTGCCAAAGTAATTCCACCCTCCAGGGATTTCGAATCCTGCATTGGACAATTGATTATCCGAGTTTTCCTGTATATCCTCCTGTTTATCGGAAATGAATTCACAGGTCAGATCATCAAACCAGGCTGTACCTGTACAATTTCCCAACGAGATTATCACTTTTACCGCGTTGGCTCCTTTATGAACATCAAATATCGAACGATAATGAGTCCATGGAGTATTACCATCGGCTATTGCTGCAGGTGAAGGATATCCACCCACGACATTTTCTGACTTATCAACAAATTCCAGGGAAATGCGGGCCTTTTCCCAGGATTCTTTTCCTGCAATTATATTTTCAGTTTTCATCCAGCCACTAATCTCTACCCTGGTTACAGTATCAGGAAGAGCAATGATCTGATGCATTCCACTCCATTTTGCTACTTTGTTGGTAATCCTCATAGAATATTGACCTTGGTGTGAAGTGCTGCATGCAGTACTACCCCAGGAAATCCAGCCAAGATTTTTCTTTTCAAAATCAGAATTGACCAGCATGTTCTGGGCAAGCCCGTTAAATGAACAGAACAGGACGATTAGTGCAGAAAAAAACCTCATCTCCGACCCCCATAAATCGAGTATTAAATTCATTTGACAATAATTTCGGCAGTTGTTTAAACAGATAATATACTTCCTGCAGTTTTTTGAGGGAAAACTGCAGTTCTTGGGGAAGGCTTTGAGTCTCTATTTCAACAATTGCACTTTGCTTTTAACAAATTGAAAAAAATGGAAAACTGGTAATAATGCAAAAATGTAGTCCGATTCAGCAGTGTCCGGTTAATTTCACCTTTAAGAACGATAACTGCTTTGGAGCCGTCTTTTTTTAAAAGAGAGCATCCTACAGTTCAACCATAGGTATTCAATCAGGCTTTTGTCATCAGTAATACCTTTCTGATAATTCTCAATAGATTCGACAGTGAGGATATGATTCGTGTTTGAAATTTAATAAATGACCAATGCTGTCCAAAATAAGTACTCATTAAATAAATATCTGTTCTAAATACCAAAAATCGCCATTTTTTTCAAATCCAAAAGTTGAAGTTTATCATTATTATTGAATAGTAATGCTGAATATTGTTTTAATACTTTTTTTAATACATATTCATTCGAGATTCCATTTTTTGATTATATTGTATATATGTATAGATTGAAAAAACTCACAATTCTGACAATTATGCTGAAAATCAAACATCTGTCATATAGTTTCATATATCTAGCAATTAATAGGCTTTCAAAAAAAACACAGTGACAGTATCACAATTTTTCTTATATAAAGGGAGAATGAAACATGAGCGCAAAAAAAAGTGTTTGGAGAAGCCGAGCTGTAATAATCTTTCTGACTGCTCAACTTGCTGCATTTAGTATAAACTCATACGGATGGTCCATTTCTGGAACAGTAAAGACAAAAGCAGGTATTGCATTATCTGGAGTCAGTGTGACTGTAAAAGACTCCGCAAATTATTCCTGTATTACCGATGATAATGGGAGTTTCTCTTTGGGGTCACCAACTTCCTCAAAAAACATTATAAAAGAAAATAGATCCAATTACTATTCTGCAAAATTTGAAAAGGGAGAACTGCTGGTCAGATCACCCTGGGATGGTGAGCTGAAATTATCATTATTTGATTGTGGCGGACGCATTTTGTGGACTGCTAAGGCTGTTTCAACCAAAGGAATAGCAAAAGCTGCATTTCCTTCTAAATTAAGTAGAGGAATTGTTTTTCTGCAAATTAGTCACTCTGAGAACGAGCAATATTTTTCTACCGGTTGGGGTCCGCATGGTTTATACATGAAACCGTCACATAATATAAGCAACGTTGCAAATACCAAGACAGCACAAGCAACAACCTTCCCTACAATTCTGTTCAAAAAAACAGATTACCGTGATACAAGCTTCACAATGACTTCCAGTGATATGACCAATGTTGAAGTAATCATGCAACAAAACGAAAAAACCTGTCCTTTGCCAACCTCTATAAGATGGCAATCTTCAGGTATCCTGGTAGACATAAAACCCGATGCCCAGCACAGAATAGTTTCAGTCAAAGACCCCACAATCCAGAAATACAATGGTAAATACCTGATCTACTGCACAGTCTATAACACCTCTGCCAATACATATAACATGCAGTTTATACAATTCAATGATTTCTCTGAGGCTAATGCTGCCACACCATTCTTTATGGATAGGGTGTCAGGATTTAGCGGCTATAAATGCGCTCCGGAACTTTTCTATTTCGCACCGCAAGATCTTTGGTATCTTATCTGGCAGCAGCAGCCCCCGGCTTATTCTACAACTAAGACTCCCGATGATCCCTATTCATGGTCAACTCCCAAGCCATTCTATGCCAACGGCATACCAAATGCTCCTTCACTTCCAATCGATTACTGGCCTATCGCAGATGATAAAAACTTTTATCTTTTCTTTACAGGTGATGATGGCAAGGTCTACCGGGTCAAAACCACTCTTGATCAGTTTCCTAATGGTTTCGGTGCAGCTGTGGTAGTAAAATCTTTAGCTACAAGCATAATTTTCGAAGGAAGTTCCCATTATAAGGTCAAAGGGACAGCTAATACATACCTGCACCTTGTTGAAGGAATGGGATCTACTGGGAGGTACTACAGTGCCTGGACCTCTGAAGGTATCGAAGGTGACTGGAAGGATTATATGGCTGGTCAGAATAATCCATTCGCACGTACAAACAATGTAACGTATCCTCAGGGTATAACTGACTGGACTGATGATGTTAGCCATGGAGAACTGATTAGAGAAAATCCTGATCAAACACAAGAGCTGGATGTATGCAACCTGAAACTTTTATACCAGGGTAAAGCTCCAAACGCCGGAGGTGAATATAATTTGCTTCCATACCGTCTGGGTCTCCTTACAGCTCAATAACTGCATCTGACTTTATTTGACCTGCCTGGCTGCACATTTTGTGTGTGCAGCCCCTGTCCCACTTAAAAGTTAGCACTAAAAAAGAAATTACCAATGTAATTTGCCACTGATACTACTTTAATTTTATTTGTTTTACAAGGTGTGCCCTCAGTCGCACGGACTGGTTGGTTATGGCTTACTTAAAAGAGGGATGTTTTTTATGATCAGATTACCTAAACTCAATCGCGAGTTGCTGTGTAAGAAAATACATCCTCTTTTTACATCCTGAAATGTTAATTGCCTGAAGTCAGAATAACGATTCTGAACAACATTTCCATACCACTCCATATGTTCATATCTGCCTCCGAAATCGACATTTATTAATTTTTCTGATATCATTGCCATCACATGCCGAACCAAAATAGACTGATTCCACCAATTCTCATTTATTGCCACGGCCCTCATTTTATCCATGTATATATTGTGGGATTCTGAAGTGTATAGAAATCTGATTTAAACGTATATTTGGATTTCTAAAGTGTTTGGCCTGCTGGATACGCGCAATTTGATATTCTAACCTCTTTGTATGTATATACTTCATGGTTTTAACCTAAATTGCGCAGTTGAGGTGGATGCAGATGCATAAGATATTGGGATGATAAGCCTTGAACGCGGTGCAGGCCTTATCAGCAAAGCGGTAAAAAAAACGGTGCTACTGCACCGGATACCTTACGCATAAAGAACGGAAGTGACAAAGCGGTAAGATAAAAACGGTGCTACTGCACCGGATACCTTACGCTTAAAGAACGAATGTGACAACGTGATAAGGCCAAACCGCGTGAATGGCTTAGCGCTCATTAGGTTAAGCATAAGCGCTGCATTCAACTGCGGATTTTAGGTTTAAGGGTTAAAACAGGTTATTGAGTGTACTATAAACATCTCTTAATCTATTAATAGTAAACGCGGTTTAGGGAGAGGCCTGCCTCAAGAAATCTTAAATCTCGAATCTTAATCTGCTTGCTGGTCTGTTATTTGCACTTTTTAAAATTCAATTAAATCTGGTTCAAGCAGTTATCACTGGGGCAATATAGACTGCCATGGATCATCCTGACAATAACTTACAAGATCAAAATTTTAACAGTGCAGGCGTTCTTATCGTTGATGATAATCCGGAAAGCCGTAGCGCCCTGGTAGAGATACTTGCTACCTCCAATTATCGGCTTGTGGAGGCAGAATCCACTCAGGAAGCGCTTAATCGATTGCGTTCAGATGAGTTTGCGGTTCTGCTGATAGATGTGGCTATGAAGCAGATAAGCGGCTTGGAGTTGGCATCTGTTACTTCAGCAATCCCAATTATATTTTTGACCACCGAAAGTGTCGATGTAAAACAGATTTATAGATGTCACAAGATGGGAGCTGTTGATTATCTGGTCAGGCCATTGATTCCTGAGGTGGTAAGAGCAAAGGTGGCGATATTAGTTGAGTTATTTGTGCAGAAAAAAGACCGGAGAAGAATGCTGGAAATGGTTGCCGGTCTTAAAGGTGAATTGAAAGAGGCCAAAGAGAAAATAAGGCGACTCAAGCGCACTTACCAATTGGTTTTAGATTCTGTCGGGAAAGGTATCTATGAAGTAGATTCACTGGGTATTTTGACATTCGTTAATCAGACCGGTGCTCAGATTTTGGGATACACAACAGATGAACTGATTGGCAAACCAAGTCATATCACCTTTCATCATCATAAACAGGATGGGGAATTATATCCCCGGGAGGAATGTCCCATCTTTGCCTCCTGCAAAAGCGCTAGGAAGTATTCGGGAGAAGATTTATTCTGGAAAAAGGATGGCACAAAGATACCGGTTCTGCTGTCGTCCTGCCCGCTTATAGAGGAAAATAAAATTGTGGGTGCTGTGGCTACTTTCACTGATATAACGCAGCAAAAGAGTGTCGAAGAAGAACTACGCTTGTCTGAAGCGCGTTTCCGTGCGCTTTTTGAGCAGGCTACATTGAGTATTCAGATCCTGGATCCTCAGGGAAAATCATTAGAAGTCAATCGTTCATATGAAATGATCTGGGGACTGAATATGGCATCATTGAAGGATTATAACATACTGGAGGACAAGCAGCTTATTTCCAAAGGAATAATGCCTTATATCCGTAAAGGATTTGCAGGAGAAGCATCTGAGATACCGGTTGTCCTGTATGACCCTGCCGAGATCAATTTACCGGGAAAGCCAAAGTTTGTAAAAGGGTATATCTTTCCGGTAAAAAATAAAAAAGGGGAGATAATTCAGATCGTACTTATGCATATTGATGTTACAGAACTTACTCTGAAAGAAAATGCTTTACGAGAAAGCAGACAACAGCTTCAGGCGATTATGGATAATTCACCGGCTGTGATTTATATGAAGGATTTGCAGGGACGATATCTGCTGGTCAACCGAAAGATCGAAGAGATATTCGGTATTAAAAAAGAAAAAGTAATTGGAAGAAATGATGAGGAGTTTTTTCCCAGAGAAACAGCGGAAATTCTTCGGGCAAATGACAGGAAAGTACTGGAAACTGGTGTTCCTATAGAATTAGAGGAATTAATACCACGGGAGGACGGATTTCATACCTATATATCAGCCAAATACCCGCTTTTGGATGCCTCGGGGAAACCCTATGCTGTTTGTTGCATCTCCACAGATATTACCGAAAGGAAGAAAACGGAAGAGTCTTTAAGGAAATATTACGAGGAGTTGTCGGCTGCAAACAGGGAACTGGAAGCCTTCTCTTATTCGGTCTCTCACGATCTGAAGAATCCACTCAACACGATTTTCGGTTTTGTTCAGATACTCACTGAAAATTATATGGGATCGATTGATGAGACCGGGAAAAATTATTTGAAAAGAATTGCATTGGGTGTAGGTAAAATGCGCTCTATTATTGATGATCTTCTCTACTTTTCCAGAATAAAGAAACAGGAGATAAAGCGTGAGGAGGTTGATCTTTCAGAAATTGCGGAGAAAGTAATTGCTGACTTGCGAGATTCACAGCCGCAAAGAAAAGTTCAGGTAACCATTCAACAGGGGTTAACGGCAATTGCTGATTCGCAGATGCTTGGCATAGTATTCACAAATCTGCTTAATAACGCCTGGAAATATACTTCCAAAAAAAAGAACTCCAGAATAGAAGTCGGCAGGTTGGATGAAGGCAGCAAAACGGTTTATTTTGTCAGAGATAACGGAGCTGGTTTTGATGAAACAGTCTGATAGGCTTTTTGTACCGTTCAAACGGCTGCACACAGAAAAAGAGTATGCCGGTACCGGAATCGGGCTGGCAATTGTGGAGAGAATAATAAAAAAGCATAATGGGAAGGTGTGGGCTGAAAGTGAAGTGG
>CAYPMS010000098.1:0-12789 GCA_964411655.1 uncultured Fibrobacter sp. | reverse complement strand
TGGTTGAATTCGATTTGGAAGGAAGAAAGATCGTTCTGAGCATAAGCGAGTATTTCAAAGATAAAGATGAAAATCTGTTCAAAGAATATCTTGCTAAATACCCGATTAAACCTGCTGAAACAAAACCTGCTAAAGGTAAAGGCAAGAAAGCTGAAGAGGGTGAAACCGGGTCAGAAAAAGCTGAGGGATCAACTGAAATCTCTGAATCAACAGAATCTTCAGTGACACCTGAATCTCCAGAATCATCGGAATCTTCAGAATCTGCTGAATAAGGCAATTGCTCTGCTATAAAAAATAAAGGGCGATTTTGTAAAAGAAGTCGCCCTTTTTTATTTCTCCAGTTAAAAACTAACTAACAGCAATTATACTAAAGAATTGGTTTCTTAACTTAAAAGATTTACCGGCTTATAGGAATCAGCAGCCGGGAAATTACATGAACAGTATGTCTGATCTGCATGTAAATTGATTGTAAAAACCGGACTGAACCTTGTTTTAAGATGATTTTGTAAATGTATTCAGGTGAAAGGGCTGTTTTTTGCATTAAAAGATGAACTATAAGCCTGAAAAGGGAAAATAAGCCCAGCTCTTTCTGTTTGATGATGTAGACATCCCCCGGTTCAAAAAGAATCAAATTTGATAACTGCTTCTTATATGAAGCCCATGAAAAATTTTGTGGCATAAGTCCTTTGCGTTTAGCGATTGTCTCCAGAGCTGTTCCCGGATACACTCTCATTCCCACTGTAGTAGCAAAAAAGTCAATCTTATCTTTATGCTGCTTCATGTATAAAAGATCATTACGGATGTCATCACGGGTCTGATATACATGACCGAAAGTGAAAAAAACTTTAGACTTGATATCCAGTTTTCTGCACCATTCCAGAATCTGTTCTGCTTTGGAGACAGAGATTTTTTTACCGATTTTTCTAAGAAGTGTTTCGTTTGTTGTCTCAAGTCCCATATCGATATAGCGGCATCCCGACTCGCTCATCAATCTTAGAAGTCCAAAATCGATATTATCATCGGCACGGATTTCACACTCCCAGATGAGATTGTAAGGTTTTATGATTCTGCAGAAATTCTCCACATGGCCTTTGTCTGAAGTGAAGGTGCTGTCAAAAAGTTTCAGGCCTTTTACATTATGCAGAGACAATATTAGCTCTATCTCTTCATTTATTTTTTCGGGACTTCTGTATCGTACTCCACCTGGAAATATTCTGGAAGCAGAACAGAAATTGCAGCAGACAGGGCAGCCTCTGGAGGTCATTATAAAATCTGCATCGACATTGAAAAAATCGAGGGTCAACAGAGGAATGTCCCCAAAGAGGTGACGTGCCGGAATGGGTAATTCGTCAATATTATTGATTCGCAACGGTTGAGTTTGTACTATCTCACCATTAACGCGATAAGCAATACCGGGAATATTCTGGATTGAACAGTCTGTTTCGGTTTTGTTAAAGTGTTTCCCTGTGACTATATCGGCCAGTTTTAAAAATGAGTATTCTGCTTCACCTTTGATGATATAGTCGATATATGGAACATGTCTGAGGGTATCTTCTGCAGTAAACGATGCATGATTTCCACCATAGACCACCGGAATGTAAGGGAAGATCTTCTTTACCAATTTGGCAGTCAGAAAGCTTCCTTTTCTGGTTGATGTAGTTCCACCTATGCCCACAAGTGAGGGTTTCAAACGGTAAAGATCACGTTGAAAATCTCCTTTGTATCTGGCGAAATCAATAATTTTAACCTGATACCCGTGTTTTTCCAGAACAGCACCTAAACTGGCCAGTCCCAGAGGAACCATATACTGAAAAATGTTGATATTCTCAGCAGGGTAGGTCAGAAGTATGTCACAGCCGGTATCTGTCGACATTGTAACAGCTCTTATTTGGGAAAAATATTAACTTTCATTAATATAAAAGATAAAGAGCTACTGTACAAATCAATTATAGACAACAGCCGTACTTGAGCAATTCATTAGCAGTTTGAATATTCCTTATCAAAGGTAAAAATCAAAGGAGGAAAACCTCTATACAAAATGTTATATACTGTAAGGGTATTGATATCCAAAGTTTATTGATAAGGTTTTCTGAGATTATCAGTTACTACCACTTTTCTTTGCATCATTCATCGCAATTAATCATATTGTAATTCCCTTAAAAATTAAATTGGAAAGAGGCCCTATATGAAGCTAATGCCGGTTACCCGGGCATTAATCAGTGTTTCTGATAAAACAGGTATAGTTGAATTCGCTCAGAAAATCTCTGAGCTGGGAGTTGAAATACTTTCTACGGGGGGGACTTATAAAACCCTTAATAACAATAATATACCGGTTAAATCCGTCGATTCCTACACCGGGCACCCGGAAATAATGGATGGAAGGGTGAAGACGCTTCATCCCAGGGTTCATGGTGGTATTTTAGCAATACGGGATAATCCTGTTCACAGGGAGCAGATGGATAAAAATGGAATAAAACCGATAGATCTGGTAGTGGTTAACCTTTATCCATTTCAGAAGACCGTGGCAAATCCGGATGTGAGCATCGAAGATGCTATTGAGAATATCGATATCGGTGGTCCCACAATGGTTCGAAGCTCCGCTAAAAATCATGCATATGTTACCATTGTAGTGGATCCTTCTGACTACAAACGGATTCTGGACGAATTAATTAAAGCTGGCGGAATCTCCTTTGAAACACGAAAAAGACTGGCGGTTAAGGCATTCCGGCATACTGCAGATTATGATGCAGCTATCGATAAATACCTCTCCAGGGTCTATCTTGAAGAAGACATACTTCGGTTATCTTATAACAATGGCGAGACTTTGATTGCTGGTGAAAATCCTCATCAGAAGGCTGTATTCTATAAAAATTTGAGTGTTAATGAAAGCTCTGTTTCGCGGGCTGTGCAACTCCTGGGAAAGGAACTCAGTTACAGTGATATTGTTGGTGCCGATCTGGCATTGGAATGTATAAAAGAGATTGCAGATTTTCCTTCGGTAGCCGTAATAAGAAATGCAACCCTGTCTGGATTGGCTACTGCAGCGGATTTGGAAAAAGCGCTGGAAGTGGCATGGAATGAAGAATCCGCATCAGAAATCGGTAGTATTGTTGCATTTTCCAGGATTTTCAGTATTAATACCGCTAAGGTGCTGCAAGGAAAACCTGTGGAGCTGCTTATCGCTCCTGATTTTACCACTGATGCTATAGAATTTTTTAAAAATGAGGGTTCATCAATTAAGCTTCTGGCAACTGGCGAATTAAAAAAAGGTACCGAAGCAGAAACAGTGTGTTTGAAGCAGGTTACAGGAGGATTGCTGTGGCAAACCCGGGACAAAGGTATTTTACAGAAATGTGAATCTGTAACCAGAATTGCTTTTCCCGAAGGAAAAGAAAAACTGGCCTGTTTTGCAATGGTTGCGGCAAAGCATACCAAATCCAATGCTATTATTTTGGCACAGGAATGTATGCCTGGTTCTTTTATGGTGGCAGGTGTAGGTTCTGCCCAGCCAGATCCGAAAGATGCGTTGAAATTACTGGCTTTTCCTCAGGCTTTGGAAAGGCTGAAAAAGCGGTATTTGAGTATGGGGAAGGAACTGCCTGAAAGCGGACTGTTTCCGGAAATGGCTGAAATGGTTATGGCATCAGACCTGCCTTTATCCTCAGAGGACATTATCACGGAAGCTTATAATGCCGGTATACGATATATTGTGCAACCAGGTGGATCTGAATTTGATAAGGAGATCATCAAAATCTGTGACAGGCTTGGCATAAGCATGCTTTTGGGCGGAATGAGTCATTTTTCATTCTGAGGTCAAAACTGGATCTGGGCAATTAACCGGTATCTTTAATTCTGAATCATAATTATAATTTGTAATAGACACTGTTTTACATACCAGATGTAAAATAATGTAAGTGAAATGGTAAAGGAAAACATGCTTTTATGGCAAAACACTTAGTAATCGTTGAGTCACCGGCAAAGTGTAAGACTATTTCCAAGTATCTGGGAAAAGATTACACTGTCAAGGCAACTATGGGGCATATCATCGATTTGCCTGAAAAGGAGCTTGGTGTTGATATCGAGAAGGATTTCCGTCCCAAGTATACTCCTTCCAAAGGAAAACGGAAGGTATTGCGTGAATTAAAAAATGAAGCGATGAAAGTGGAGAATGTTTTTCTGGCACCTGACCCTGACCGTGAAGGGGAAGCTATTGCCTGGCATGTGGCAGAAACCATAAAAAATGAGAATTCCAGCATTAAACGGGTTATGTTCAATGAAATAACCAAGCGAGCGGTGCTGGCAGCCTTTGAGCAGCCTAAAGAAATCGATATGAACAAAGTTAATGCTCAGCAGGCCAGAAGAATTCTTGACCGTATCGTTGGGTATCAGGTTTCGCCGATACTGTGGCGAACAGTTTTTAAGGGACTGAGTGCCGGTAGAGTGCAGTCGGTTGCATTACGCCTGATATGCGAACGTGAAGAGTTGATCAGAGCGTTTGTACAAAAAGAATACTGGTCGATTCAGGGGCTTTTTGAATATAATGATTCTCAGTTTTCTGCTAAACTCTTTTCGGTTGATGAATTTAAAGGGGATCAGGAAAATCCTCTTATTCCCGATGAGGCTGCTGCAAAAAAGATTGTTGAGCGGCTGAAGGATAAGAGTTTTTCAGTTGTTGATGTTGTCAGGACAGAAAAACAGAGAAAACCATATCCGCCTTTTATCACCAGTACTCTACAGCAGGAAGCTGCCAGGAAACTTGGATTTTCTGCTGCCAAGACGATGATGGTTGCTCAGCAGTTGTATGAAGGACTTGAACTTGGGGATCTGGGCTCTCTGGGATTGATTACTTACATGCGTACTGATTCAACCCGAATCGCTCAGGAAGCATTACAGGATGCCAGAAAAGTCATTGGAACCCTGTTTGGTGACAAGCATCTGCCTTCTCAACCCCGTTTATACGGAAAGAAGAAAAATGCCCAGGATGCCCACGAAGCCATCAGACCTTCACAGGTAAATCTGGATTTCTCTCCGGAAAGAGTTAAGCCCTACCTTTCCAAAGATCAGTTCCGGCTTTACGAACTTATATGGAAACGTTTTCTGGCTTCACAAATGGAAAATGCTGTTTTCGATTCTACCAGAGTTGATATCGAAGCAGATAAGTGCATTTTCCGCACCACTGGTTCTATTATCAAGTTCGAAGGCTTTCTGGCACTCTACGATGAAACTGTCGAAGATAATTCTGATCTCAATGCAGACAGCCAGAATGAGAGACTTCCTGAGATGGAGCCCAATACAGAAGTTAAACTGAATAAGCTTATGGAAAAACAGCATTTTACTCAACCGCCTCCTCGTTATACAGAGGCATCGCTGGTTCGTGAGCTTGAAGATAAAGGAATTGGACGTCCCAGTACTTATGCTCAGATCATTGATACTCTGAAAAGACGAAAATATGTAAATCTGGAAAACCGCAGGTTTGTGCCTTCAGAGGTTGGTTTCATGGTTAAAAACATACTGGTGAAAGAGTTTACCAATGTTTTTGATGTTGGTTTTACTGCTGAAATGGAGAATTCATTAGACAAAGTAGAAGAGGGAAACGCCGACTGGATAGAGGTGTTAAGAGAATTCTATGGGCCATTCTCCGGAAGACTTAATGATGTGCGTCAAAGCATAAAGGATCTCAGGGCTCAGAATCAGGAGGTTACTGACCGGCTTTGTCCTTCATGTAAGAAACATCCACTGGTGATTAAATGGAGCCGTAATGGAAAATTCCTGGCTTGTCAGGGATTTCCTTCTTGTAAGCATACCGAGCCGTTGGAAAAAAGTGAAAGTACGGTGGCCGATGAACTCTGTGACAAATGTGGAGCTCCAATGATTGTGCTCTCCATGAATGGCAGCAGATTTTTAGGTTGCTCCAGGTTTCCTGAATGCAAAAATACAAAATCAATGTCTACCGGGGTGCACTGTCCTCAGGATGGATGTAAAGGATCGCTGGTAGAGCGTAAAACCCGCAGAGGCAAAATCTTTTTCGGATGCAGTGAATATCCTGAATGTACATTTGCTACCTGGGACCGTCCAGTGGATCAGAAATGCAGTAAGTGTGGATTTCCCATGATAGTGTACAAAGAAACCAAACGTAGTGGAACTGTTTTGAAGTGCCCATCATGCAAGGCAGAATTTCCGGTTCCGGGCCAGACTCCTTCTGACACAGTTGCAGAAGAGTAAACTGAATAAAAAGCAGCACTTTCTTACAATGGCAGATAATAAAACAGTTGCAGTTATAGGAGCCGGTTTGGCCGGTTCTGAAGCTGCTTTGGTGCTTGCGCGAAATGGGATTCCGGTTGAACTTTATGAAGCGCGCCCGCAATGGAAAAGTCCGGCTCATAAAACTGCGCTTCCTGCAGAACTGGTTTGCTCCAATTCTCTGAAATCACAACTGTTACCTTCGGCTCACGGACTGCTCAAAGAGGAGCTTGCTTCTCTGGAAAGTCCGCTTCTTATGGCAGCCAGACGCAATGCTGTAGCTGCTGGTTCTGCTCTGGCAGTAGACAGGGAACTTTTCTCCCGTGATGTTCAATCCTTACTGCTTAATAACCCGCTTATTAAGTTGACCTGCTCAGAGATGGAGACTCCTCCTTCAGAGCATCCATACTGCATTATTGCTGCAGGGCCGCTGGCATCCGATAAACTGACCGGCTGGCTCAAAAAACGTTTTCCTTCAGATACACTGCATTTCTATGATGCCATCGCTCCTATAGTCAGTGCCGACTCTATCGATTTCTCTATAGCTTTCAGAGCTTCAAGATGGGAAGAAGGGGAGGGTGACTATATCAACTGTCCTTTTACAGAAGAGGAATATCGCAGGTTCTATGAAGCATTGCGGAATGCAGACAGAGTGAATGCACGAGAATTCGAATCTGAACGTTTTTTCGAGGCTTGTTTGCCTGTGGAAATTTCTGCATTGCGTGGATTTGATGCTCTGGCTTATGGTACGCTTCGTCCTGTAGGCTTAATTGACCCGCGAAGCGGCCGGCGTCCTTACGCAGTATGTCAACTTCGCAGGGAGAATGCATCAGGGAGCAGCTATAATATGGTGGGATTTCAGACCAGGCTTACTATTCCAGAACAGCAGAATGTGTTTCGCCTTATTCCAGGTCTTGGCAATGCAGAATTCCTGCGCTATGGGAGTATTCACCGCAATACCTATTTTGACTCTCCCCGTCTTCTCAGCAATGATCTTTCTTTTCGCGAAGAGGAGAATCTTTTTTTGGCCGGGCAGATCTGTGGTAATGAGGGATACACAGAGAGTATTACTACAGGTCATCTTGCTGCTTTATTTCTGATTGCCAGAATTAGAGGCGTGGAAATAAAGATGCCTCCATTAAACACTGCGACCGGTGCGCTATTAAATCACATTGTCGCATCACCGATAGAGCCATTCACACCATCCAATATACACTTTGGTCTTTTTCCTGCTTTTGAAGTACCTGGGCGTAAAAGAATCGGTAAGAAAGAGAAAAAGGAGCTTATCTGCAAAGCGGCGATACTGGAATTTAACCGGTGGAAACAGGAAGTGTATCAGAGATCTGGTATTATTTAAATGGAAAACGAAGAGCACTGCTTTAAGGTGCATAAATATACTGGTGTCTGAGTATTCTGTTTTTTGTTCGATTTATGCCTTTAAATGATTTGGATAATAAAAAATTCCACGTTAAACGATCAATAAACTCAGTCTGGTTGCGTAAACTATATGAAATACTGCTGATAAAATATGTATATTTTCTAAATTAATGAAAAACGGCTGATATTTCAGTATTTCTTAGGAATCTGACAGACTTATGATTGAACGAAATGATTTGTGCTGGTGCGGTAGCGGGAAAAAATACAAAAAATGTCATCTCTTTGAAGATCAGAAAAACAGGGCTTCTGTAAAATCAGCTCCGAAAAAAAATCGTCTGATAAAGACTGATCTGGAAATTGAAAAGATGAGAAAAGCAGGTGCTTTTAATGGCCAGTTACTGGATTATATCCGTCCCTTTGTTAAAGCCGGAATCAGCACAGAACAGCTTAACACTCTTATTCATCAATATACAATAGACCATGGTCATATACCGGCTTGTCTGGGATATCATGGATATCCCAAATCAGCCTGCATTTCCCGCAATAATGTCGTATGTCATGGCATTCCATCTCCGGAGGAGTTCCTTGAAGATGGAGATATTGTTAATGTCGATTTGACTACCATTGTAGATGGCTATTATGCTGATTCTTCGGAGACTTTTATGATAGGAGAGGTCTCTGAGAAGGCCAGACATCTGGTTGATGTTACAGCTAAGGCAATGCTACTAGGAATCGATGCTGTCAAGCCTGGAGTTACTTTAAGAGCTGTTGCGGAGGCAATAGAGCCTTTTGTCAAATCAAAGGGCTGTTCCGTTGTGCAGCAGTATACCGGTCATGGGATCGGGAAGAGTTTTCATGAGTATTTTACGGTATATCATCATGTAGATCCTGATTGTGATTCGATAATTCTGGAACCAGGGATGACATTTACTGTTGAACCAATGGTAAATCTGGGACATTATGCCGTAGTAACCGATCGTAAAGATGGCTGGACAGTGCGAACCAAAGATGGTTCACTTTCTGCACAATTTGAACATACAATACTGGTTACCGAAGGCGGAGCTGAAATACTCACTCTTACCCCATTGCAGCGTGAGTTGAATGTACGACTTAAAGTCGGTGATACCTTATACAAATAAGAAAAAGACACACTATTAAAGAAGGACATGAATAAAAACAACTTTATAGATAAAACAGAAAAAGTCATTATAGCAGGGCTTTTAACATCTGATATTAATCCAGGACTTTTTGAAGAAGATATGCAGGAAATGCAACTGTTGTGCAATACCGCGGGAGCTGAGGTGGTTTCTATGGTAAATCAGAAACGTGAGCGTCCTGTTGCTTCAACATACCTGGGGACAGGGAAACTGGAAGAGATAAGCAGAACCATGAAAAGTGCTTCTGCAAATACTCTGGTAATAGATGCACAGCTTTCTCCAGGGCAAATAAGAAATATCGAAAAACTGGTTCAGGGAAAAGTCGTCGATAGAGGACAGTTGATACTTGATATATTTGCCAAACATGCCCGTACAAATGAGGCAAGACTTCAGGTTGAGCTTGCACAGATGCGTCTTCTTTATCCACGCCTGACCCATGCCTGGACTCATTTTTCACAGCAGGTAGGTGGGATTGGGACTAAGGGACCCGGTGAAAAACAGCTTGAAGTAGACAGACGATTGGTGAAAAAAAAGATCTCTGAGCTTACTGAGAAACTTAAAAAAATCGAACAGAACCGTATAATTCAGAGAAAAAGCAGGGACCAGGTGTTTAAAGTTTCTCTTGTGGGGTATACCAATGTGGGAAAATCCTCTATCCTGAATGCATTGTGCGGTAGCGAAGTGTTGGTAGAGGATAAGCTTTTTGCCACTTTGGATACTGCCAGCCGCAGGGCATTTATTCCCGGTGTTGGAAATATCGTTATATCTGATACCGTTGGATTTATCCGTAAACTACCCCATCAGCTTATTGCCTCTTTTAAAAGCACATTAAGTGTTGTTTCGGAATCTGACCTGCTGATTCTGGTTATGGATGCATCGAGTGAGTGGATTGATCAGCAGTTACAGACTGTGCATAATGTACTGAATGAACTCAATGCAGATAAAATACCTTCGGTGTTGGCATTTAACAAAATAGATCTGGTTGAGGATCCTTTTCTCAGGAAAAGACTCTCCCTGGCTTATCCACAAGCTATTTTTATGTCTGCTTTTAATAAGGGTGATATTTCTGCTTTAAAAGAATGTATAGCCAATGAGGTTAGATGTTTTGAAAAAGAAAAGCAGAGATCTGAAATCATAGTAAAAAAAACAAAAAACCTCAGCCATTATGAACAATAGTTCCCTTTTGCCAAAGTCATACCCCTGGGGCAGTTTAAAGGAACCATGAAAGCATCAACATTACCAAAACCCGAGCAATTAGCGGCTCTGAATCTGAGTCTTAGAGCCAAACTGATTGTGGAAGGGATGATTGCAGGATTACACAAAAGCCCTTATCATGGTTTTTCTGCGGAATTTCTGGAGTATCGTCCTTATCTTCAGGGGGAAGCTGCCCGCAGGATCGATTGGAGAAAATTTGCCAAAACTGATAAAACGGTAGTAAAGCTCTTTGAGGATGAGACCAATCTTTTTGCAAATATTCTTGTCGATAAAAGCGCTTCGATGAATTTTACCTCAGGTAAATTCATGAGCAGATTTGAATATGCCCGCACTCTCGCTGCTTCTTTAAGCTCTATCCTGATAAAACAGAGAGATGCGGTGGGGCTGGCTTGTTTTGATGAATATCTGGGGGCTTATTTACCTCCTCATTCTACCAATGTTCAATTGAAAAACATTTTCTCCACGCTCACCAGGATGGAAGCAGGTGCAAAAACCCGCTGTGGATTGGCAGTGGAGTCTCTTGCCAGAAGAATCTCCAGACGAGGGTTATGCATTATCATCTCAGATCTGTTTGATGATGCACAGGAGATAATACGGTCTTTGCGACATTTAAGATTCAAACGGCAGGATGTGATCCTGTTTTGGATTCTGGATCCGTTTGAACTTAATTTTTCCTCTTCTTCTTCATACCAGATGCATGATCTGGAAACCGGTAAACAATTAATGCTGGATGGGAAAACTGCATCAGATTTTTTCAGAAGCGGGTTGCAAAACCATAAAAATACCATTGAAAGCGCATGTAAGGAAATGCAGATAGATTTCAATCTTATCTGTACAGATGAACCTTTTGAAAAAGCGCTTTTCAGAGTGCTCGAGAAAAGGAAGCGTCTGTTTTGAACAGTATTTCTTTTTTTAACTCTCATTTTTTCTTTGCTCTTTTTTTTATTGCGGTGATCATACTGATCCATTTCCTCAAACGTCCGCAGACAATCAGCATGAATTTCTCTACACTTCGCTTCTTTACCCGGAATGCGGTTGTGAAGAGAAAAAAAAGAAATCTCCGCAGGTTATTACAGTTACTGGTACGATGTGCTATTTCCGCTGTATTGATAGCCTTATTTGCCAGACCATTTAATCGCTCAGAACCTCTCAATAAATTGCACTATCCTCAAACACCGGTGTATCTGTGGATTGATCCCACCGTAAGCATGGATTATACCGAGGGTACAATGAGTATAGGACAATTATCATGTAGTATAATTGATTCTTTACATAAATTGATCCCCAATACATCAAGGCTTTTTCTTTTTAATCACGAGAGCAAAATTTTTACCCTTAAAGAGAAATCCACACAGTTTCTTAGCAGCTATTCTCCATCTGATCTGGAAAATGCTCTGGAGCAGATTAAGAATACAGATTTTGAAGTTGATCCGTTTTTAATTATTCTAAGTGACTTTCAGGTTCCGTTAAAATCGGTGCTGGAAAAAGGAATATCAAAATTGGACAAAAGGATTACTGTGGTCTGCATACCGGTTGCTCCGGATAAGCCCTGGAATTACTCTTTGTCAGATGCCGAAATCAGGAGCCAGAATAATGTGACAGTAAACATATCTGTTAAAGCTCATGGAAAATCACTTAATAAAGGAGAGTTGATAGCAGAAACCGGCAGAATGCGTATTGGAAGAACGCAAGTACAGTTATCTGCAAATGAAAAAAGACCGATAGAGATACCCGGCAATTATTCATCAGGTAATCTGATGGGAAAAATATCTCTCAAGTCACAGGATCCCTTAATTTTTGATAATTTTGCTTATTTTGTTCAGCAGGCATCAAATTCCAGGCGTGTGGTAATTGTTGGTGATAAAACAAGATGCAAACCGATTGCTTTTGCCCTGAACGCTGCATCCAAAGATTTTTGGGGACCAATGATTGTTAAGGATGGCTCAGAGATTACTTTTGATGATCTGGATTCTGCGGATCTGATAATTCTCAATGAACCGAAAAGCCCTTCATATGCTTTAAAGGCATTTCTGAGCGATCCTGCAACAGTTAACAAACCAATTATTTTTGCCTGTGCAGTGGATGAGAATGCAAAGAATGTAATCCTCGATGAGGTGCTGAACTCTTCGAATAATTATTCTATTATTGAATATAAAACCCCTCTCTCTCCACTTCTTTCAGATACCACTTCGCAGCTATGGCAACATTTCCCCGAAATTCGCAGTGAAGATGTGGCCATTTACAGGAATTGCAGTGGTATTGAAGGTGAGGTGTTGTTGCGGCTGACTGATGGTTCACCATTAATGATAAAAACATCGGATAAAAGTGGACGCTACTGGCTTATCCTGACAACTCCGTTGGGAGTGACAGAGGCTAACAATCTCAGTGAAACCGGATTTTTTGTACCGATGATCGATCGTATGTGCAGATTTATCATATCACACCATAAGCTTTCCAACAAATCATATGTAGCCGGAGAAGTTTATCGAAACCCAAATTTTAGCTTCGGTTCTGACATGACAATTTTTGATGAGCAGTCAAAGCTGATAAAGATTGTTCACAAGAATCAACCGTTTTTTAGCTACGAAAAACCTGGTATTTATAAAATTGCCCCTGTGGGGCAGCCATCATTTTTTGTGGCCGTTCAGCCCGATTCATCCGAAAGTGTTCTTGAGTATGCATTACCAGATGCAGACAGGTATACAGATATAATAGTGAAAAGTAAGGATAAATTCCTTGAAGCTGTTTTCGGCAGAGGTCAGACATTCTTAACTAATTTAATATGGGCAATACTTACTTT
>CAYPMS010000097.1:0-12925 GCA_964411655.1 uncultured Fibrobacter sp. | reverse complement strand
TTTTGGGCTTCAAAAAGTGCCCATTTCTGGCCGGTTTTAACTGCCCGCTAACAATTCCGTTTCATATCTCCAAATTGGAGATTTTGTGTCAAATATTGTATGGTACTGTTTTTGGTTAGAAAACTCAATTATTGGTCTTTTCTCATTATAATTAACTTTCATGTTTTTTGTAAGACAGTCGGCATTTTGGACATTTCGAACCCAAAACATATACCATTATGCTTGTCAGCATAGTGGCTCCACATTAGAAAATTGTCAGGCCGAGTTGTAAACGAAAAAATACCAAACTTGTTAATTTCGGCTTGCATTCCTGCTGCTAACCCATTCCAAAATTCAGGTTTCTCATATTCCTTTGTTATTAAGATGTTTCCGATTCTATTTTTTTGTTCTTGGCTGATGTATTCCTTCTTCAGGTCATTTTGGAAACTCTTTTTGTAGTACTTCGGTGGACCTATCCGCAGCGAATAAGCACTACAATCAAAAGGGTCATTGAACTGCCTCGGTGATTTCAAATAAAGCCTGCGGTTCTTGATAATGTCAATAGCATATTCATCATATGGCCTATAATAATAAAGGTAAGGAGGAGGTTTCTTCTTTTCTTTATGCTTAAATGGCATATCTACTCTTTGTTCATTCAATGTTTCAGTTACTTTTTGCTAACCCAAATCGCTCGATTACATTTTTGGCTGGTCGATATTTTTTTGAGGCCGATTTTACCAAGTCATCGGTTGCTTTTTCATATTCATTTATTCCAAGATATGCTTTGGCTCTTATGAAGAAAAACACTCCCCAGAAATCAGTTATATTGATTGCTTTTGAACAATCATCTATAGCACCTTTATTATCCCTCATACAAATTTTTGTATGCCCCCTGTAAGCATATGCCAAGGCGTTCGTGCTATCAAGTAAAATGGCTTTATTGAAATCGCTTATGGCTGAATTATATTCCTTTATAGCCATATAGTAGACCCCGCGATTGTAATAATGTAAAGTTCCACTTGGTTCATTATTTATCCTTTCAGTAAGCTCGTTCAATTTCTGTGCTGACGGATTGTTGTACATTGTCTGTAATGGTAAATCTGCTTGAGATAATCGCTGTCCAGGTTTAGTGTTCGCTTCCTGTTGTTCTAAAGTCTCTTTGTTTATACAGTATTCATACAGGATAGTTCCCTTTTCATTGCGGTATTTACTGCAATAAGTAACACCCATGCTGATGGTTAGTCGCAAGTTCGTATTTGATCGATAATAGTTTACTGTATATTCGTAAAGCTTCTTATCTATATCATTATTGTAATTTGGCATATTAAACAATGTATAGTAGTATGTGAATTTGAGGCCAGGACCTGCAATCGTATGGTCAAGTTGGGTCTGTGCATCAATTTTCATCGGACATTTAGAATTTAGCTCTTGTGATGTTTCGTGAAGAACTTTTAATTGCTTTTCTGCTAAAGCTATGGCATTCTCTTCTATGGACAAATTCTTTATTGCATCCGTAAATTGTTCGGGATCACTCATTTCATTTTGTGATTTGAATAACTCTTTGCCCATTCCTGACAAGGATGCATATCCTCCAATCCAAAGCAAAGCCAAAATTGTGAAAGCAGGTAATATACAATGTAAAATTTTGTTTCTGCCCCAGTACACTGATTTTGGAAACAGAACAACTAAAGCAATCAAAATTTGAGCAAACACCGCAACAGGGTTTTCATCTCTAGATGAATTGTTTGTGAAATGTAAGTATAAGAGTCCAATGTTACTGAATAGCATGACTACACCAATGATAACTCGCAAAACATTAAAAAACATTTTCTTAACCTGTTTCCTTTCTATTGGGTTTTTTGCGCGCGCTCATTCTCTTCAAAAGGCTATTATCAATTCAGAAAATGGGCTGGCTGGTTATTGCCACCAACGGGTTGCGGTACGGGTGCTGTTTTGCGCCTATTATCCGCTGAAGTGCCTGTGCAGCGAAGCGAAGCTGGACACGGAAGCGCTACCTTGACTTACTGCGCAAAATGGCATCCCTACCGCTGTTGTTTGTCTGTGCGATTCGGCTTTGCCTCCTTCTTCAAGGGCGGGTCATCTTCTATTGGCTTTTTTTATTATTTCTTCAATCCACTCCAAGGCAGCAGTCTGTTCTTTTGTGTCCCATACAAATTCCTGTCCTCGAGATACCAAAGATAAAAATGTAAGTTTTTCATCCTTACGCCATCTCTTTTTGTCCTGATGATAGGATAAGGCATCTTGTTCATTTTCTGGAAACATGAAAAGAGGAAGAGCCCAAAAGCTTGTATTGCTTTGTCCTTTTGCAGTAAGCTGAAGTGACGGTAAGTGTTTCCGAAAAATTCCCGCACCTGAAACTGATAATTCTTTACCTTTTAATTTGAGAGTATCCCTGGAAATATAGAGAGTATTGTTTTCTTGCGTTTCCTTGCTAAAATGCGGATGGTAATGCGCCCATTTAAATTCATCTTTTTTTGCATCATGAATTGGAATAATTTCACCTATTTGTAGCCAGCCCCAAAGGCAATGAACTGGCTGAGAAGATTTGTCGAATTGGAGAGCACCATTTGAAATTATGGTCTTCTGAAATAATCCGAAAAAAAGGAAAATATCGTCAGCCTGAATATTTTGCTTACGTAAATGCCCTTGAGAAGCACCCATTTGACCGAAAATCGGTTTCCATCCTGTACTGCGTTGAATTGCATCGTGCCTCAAGTCAGGATCAAGATGCGCAAAATAGTGTGCCGGTATTTTATCCTTAGAAAGCAATGATACCATATGTCCTATATTGAATTCGTCATATTTAATGTCTGAATACTTAATACTAGATGTTTTGTCCGGTATCGGAAATGAAATAATGCGACCATCTGGAAGAATAGGACTCGGCAAGCCTCCAGAAGATGAGTCAAACCCTTTTCTGCTGAAAATTATTTTCATATGCCTTTCCAGGAATCGTCATCTTCTGGCCATATTGTAGGTGAATTTTGAATGCCTTTCGAAAGCGAATCAAAGAAATCTATAGCAGAACGCTTGGTATCTTCCGGAAAATTATTCTTATGCCCACGGCCAACAATCAGATTTTTCAAGCCATCGGGTAATACAGGTCCTTTTCTGCCAAAATATACGTATTCATTGGAGATCAACACGTATTCGCCACTTAAATCTTTCTTTTTATTTTTTAGATCTTCCTCGCATGAACAATTCAGCGAATGCATTGATTGTAATTGCCGGTAAACATTTTCTGAAATGGGCTCATAAATATTGTCGCCGCATTTACATATAACCTTCTTTTCATTGAATTTCGGCTTCTTTTGCATGAAGCGATTATCATTGAAATATTCCCTGAATGTTAGCTTTTCATTAACCTTCATGGCATAAATCAAATAATTATTTCTTGCCTTACAAGATAATCCGAATATCAAGTCACCAATCTCGGCAGTTTTTCGAATTTTCGGTTTGCAATTTGCCAGCGTACAATATCCATAAAACGGATTGGGTGCAAATCCGGTATCGTGGTTTACAATGTATGAATAGATTTTCATTGTATTTTTTCTTTTCTAGCCTCGCCCTATAATGCAATTCTTGCTACCTTCAAAGCCGAATCGCATTGCAAACAACGGTTCTCAGCTATACGCAGGCAGGGATTTTAACCACTGAACTTCCTACGAAGAACTGAACTTCAAACATACCGCTTTCCTGTCCTACGAAGCACGAAAGCCCTGCTTGCGTATAGGTGATGTTACCGGCTGGGCTTCTTTGCTATTATAATGAATTCGTGACTATACACTTTCTCTCCTTTTTTATTGTTTGAAAATTTACCCGTTTTGTCTCGGTATGGAGTCAGGATTTTCGAACTTATTTTTCTCTTGGTCACTTCGATATTCTTGAAACCTTTGTTCATGAATGACTCTATCAGTACTTTTGCATTGTCAATATAAACACCTTTGTAGCTCGTGTTACCAATTACGAAGGCTACATAACCATTTTCGTTAAGGAGAGAATAAGTTTTATCTACAGTTTTATCAAGGTCATAAAAATACTTCGTAACAGATTTACTTTTCCCTTTGTCTACCATGAATAATTCTTTTACAATCCTTTCGCTTGTTTCATTCTCAATTCGAAAAATCTCATGTTCAGCTTTTGCGTATTCGCTCCCAATTGTTCCCTTTCTTAATTCCTTATAGTCGTCAACAAAACCAAGCCATAGAGTGGAAAGCTGATGCAAGTCAGCGTATTCGTACGATGTGACATAGGGTGGACTTGTAATTACTAAATCAACTTTATTTTCTCTTGGTTTAATATTTAGAATATTCTGTGTTATGACTTTAATTCTTGAGTTCTTAGTTTGAATACTCTTTATTTCCTCGTTTGCGGTAATGATAAAACGAATCTGTTTCTTGAAAGCAATATAAGGGTCAAGAGGAATTTTGTTTGGGTCTATCTGTGGCTTAATTGACTTTGTAAGCCATTTAGAGCACGCTTTTAAAATGTTGGAAAAGGCAGTCAAAAAAAGTACTCTATATTTTCCATCTGGACAAACTTTGTAAATACCTTTCTGTAAACGATGTAGCTTTACGATATTATCTTCATTAAACCAATACTTTATTCTTTCATGAAACAGAACTTTATTTGGAGTTAAGAATTTTCCGTTGTTACATTCTTTAATTATTTCTTCAAATAGCTCATTAATCTTTTTGCTTGAGTAAACATTACTCTTGGCTTTGGCAATCAATGTTGCTACTGGATTTATATCATATCCTAAGTAGTCAATACCAAGTAGTTTAGATTCAAGAGCAGATGTACCGCAACCACAGAAAATATCCCCAATTGAATTTATTTGAGCCTTATTTTCTTTTAAGTAGGAAACAATTTTAGGAGTAAGAAAAGCTGGGAACTTTGCAGGGTATGCATGAATTTTATGCATGAGTAATTCTTTCGATTCTGGAAAATTCCATGAATCGCTTACTTCCATGCTTCCATTGAACTGCGATAAGTTTTTAATTCTCAGCATAATTTAACTTGTAAGAAGTCTCTTCGATCTTGCAGGTCTAACATTCACAAAAATAGGGTTCTTAAAAACAGAACCTGTCAGCAAGCATTGACCTGGACCAAGTGCTGGCACATTAGTCCAGAGCGCTTCATGCACTCCACCAGTCGACTGTTTAACAGGAGCAAGATTTGAAGCTGATTTTAATTGATGAATGAAACGTGTGTTCGCTAGTTCGAAAAGTTCATCAGGTACGTGGCCGGGTTGCTGTGAAACTAGAGCCAAAGACATCCATCTTTTTCTGCCCCTTCTACTTATTGTTTGTAGGATGTCAAGGACAGCTCTCATTTTGCTAACTGATTGTCTTGAAACAAAAGTGTGAACTTCTTCTATAACTACTAATACTTTTGGTCTCTGTGTTGAGGTGCCTGGAATAATTTCGCCAATAGGTGTTTCTATTACTTTATCAAACAGGCATTGTAGAATGTAAGCAATTGCAATATTTCTACTGCTGTCATCAGTTTCTGAAACATCCAAAACAGATAAACGTCCACTGACGAGCAGACTTTCAACTGGTAAATAAGGAATACCATTATTTGCGTTCCAATCTAACATTCCCGAACGTCCAAAACTTATCAACTTATTTCTCAATGTAGAGGCAGTACCTCTTTCTGTGTTAGCTAAACTTGTTATGAATGTCTGATCATTTAGTACATTGACAAGGTGTTGAAGTGTATATGGTTGAGTTGTTGTACTAGTACCTGTGCCTAAACTTCCTAACCTATTAGATGTTCCTGTAGTTGAAGTATTTCTTCTTTGAGCTTCTTCGACAACTCTTTCAAACATTCTGAATTGTGGTTCCGAAAATTCCTTGATATCAGCAATTACTGAAATATCCAATTGAGAAATTGGTACTTTAAATCTAATTGGTGAAGCTGCTTCTGAATCACCTGAGCTAGGCACGAATGTTTGGAAATCAGCTATTCCGATTGGGTCGAGGTTAAAGTTTGTCTTTAGAATTGAATTCATATCACCTCTATCATTGGGTTCATTCATCCTAACGTATTCACCTTCTACGTCAATAACTACTACAGCCCAACCTGCCATTGTTGCTTCTTCAATTAGCATTTGGGTTGTGTTTGATTTACCTGAACCAACGGTACCGAAGATACCTACATTTCTTGGGAGAAAATTTTTGTTATTAGAATCAGACTTAACTTCTATTTTTTGTTCTTCGTAGCCCATTAGATGACCAACCAAAATGTCGCCATCGATTTCCAATAAACTTTTCAGTCTATCAGCAGGGAAAATGAAAATTTCGCTGTAAGGCCTTGGTCTTGTTGGTGTTGGGATAAGTCTTTCGCCATTAACTAATTGTCCAAGAACTTCAATTGTACCGTAAACAAAATAAGAAGGTCTAAATTTGGTTCTTTCTGGATGTAAAACAGTAGTCCTTGTTATTGCAGAATCTGAACCGATTTCGTGGGGACTATGAAAGGGACCTTCCACAATTCGACCAAGAAATTCCACATTTTGCTCAGTATCCCTTATTCCTACGTATACATCTCTTCTGAAAAGTCTTCTTCTCTCGGCTGAAACCATTGCACCGGAGGTAGTATTGTCAACACTACCAGCGTCAAAGTTGATATAACCTAGTACACCATCTAAGAGTGTACTATTTATTATTTGCTCCTCGTGAGACGAATCAATAACAGGTTCTTGTTTATTTTCAGGCATGTTAGTTGGCTGTTCGTTTTCCATTTGTTCGCCTTCTTGATTTTGAATGTTTTCGTTATTCATAATTAAATTCTTGTTTGTCTAGGGTCAATGTCAAAAAATCCGCTTTCAATGCCAATGTCAAATAAACGGCTTTCAACAAAGGTTTGAAATTCTGAGCCTTTAATTAATGTTCTTGCAATTTGGTCAGCCAAATCTATATGATATGGGAAGCCTCTAACAGTTAATGATGAACCTTCAATTTCAAAGCCTCTAGTCCATAACGAATCAGCAAGGAAAAGTGAAATGGCTTCCTCAATTTGTTCTGTATGGCATTCTAAAAGAAATGGTTTATTCCCGGCTTTGACTAGCACAATCGAAATTTGTGGGCCTACTCGTTGAATAAACTCTCTAAAACGCTGCTTGTCGTGTTGAGCAAAGTTCGCTCCTGCCTGAATGTCATCACCATCTAAAAATTGTGTCAGAACATTTGTAAGGTCTTTAATTACAATGTACTCTCCCGGCTCAAGAAGAATGGCTGCATTCAAAATATCAATGTCATCAGAAGCCTCGCTTGCTGCAATGAAGTTTTTCTTTTCTAATAGCTCATATACCAAATCAAAAGCAGGTTGTAGATTATCCTGTGGTCGACCTGCTCCTGTTCTTAATTCATGAGGTAAAATTTCTCCATGGATTAGTCTCCAATCAGCTTGGTGGTCAAGTAACAATCTTCTCTCTCCATATAACATTATCGCCCGTGCTAAAAGATTTGAAATTTTTCTAGTTCCTCTTAAATTTTGGAAATAATCAATTGCATTTCCTGTGTCTTGGGTTATTTCGGCCTCAAAGATTTTGGTTATATAGTCAACTATTTCTCCTTTATTAAATACAATCACAACGCCAACTTGAATTTTTGACCCACCAAGCAACGGAACATGAGATATGGTTCCATCAGATGCAGCTACAGTACCTGTCAATAAAAGACTTTTGGCTGCTTCCAATTTATCTGAGGATGGGCGAGTTATTTTATTTACTAGCTCAGGGTTAGTTTTTATCAATTCCTCCCTGTACCTAATTCTAAGTTCATTCGTTTTCTTCACCGAGTTGTCTACCCGTTCTTTTAGGTCGTTTAGATGTTCTTCAAAGTTTGTCCATGGTGAATCATGAAGAACTTGTCTTATTGTAGGTCTTGTATGTCCTGTATTTTGATTCATATCATTTGTTGTCTGTCTCGTTCTTTAGCCTTGCCGGTAACGGGTTGCGGTACGCCAGAAGTTTTCCGCAGCGATAGCGTAGGAAAATTTGGTGCAGCGATAGCGGAACCTGGCTACCGCTGTTGCAGGCTGTTTTGCATCAGCATCCTAATGGTTATCTGGTTTGCGCACCGGATTTAATATGTATTGCACTTGTAAAGTATCAAAAAATAAAAAATGTACTGTAATAACAAATTAGGTTTTAACAACCTATTTTAATTTACTAATATATATATTTGATGTTTTTATTTTGTATTGTTTTTTACCGGCAAGGTTAAAGAATCCATTGGATGTTTTATCTCCAAATGAGAAATGGCGCAATTCACAGATGAGATAAAATGGCTTATTATAATTGGATTGCATTAATTTTCTTGGCCTGCCCAGCAAAGGAACAGTTTCTGTAGGAGCTTTTAAAGGAAGTGTGTCCAGTAATATTTTAAAGGTGTCATCTTTGTTTATGGAATATTCTTTATCCATTTGCAGCTTTAAAACTTTACTTGATCTTCCAAAAGATGAGAACCTTATACTAAGCAATGAATCATTAAAAAGAATTGAATCTCCTTGCTCGTCCACAAACCTCCATTTTATTGTGTCTCGAACCGGAAAAGAATCGACGGAATAATAATCCGCGCCGTTTCTTGAAAAAGAAATCTTTTTTATTCGTATCCTATACAAAGCCTCATTGAAACTGAAAAATATCGTATCAGTAACTAATGTATTATTTCTTGGACTGACTACTGATACGAACAGATAATCATGACCCACCTTTTGAGATTCTCTCTCATTAAAAAAGACTTCACCAAAATAAATTTCATCTGGTCTATTATGTATTGTAAAATCTGGTAATTTCTGTGAAAATACATTGAGGAAGTTCACCATAATGATAATTAAAATAAATTTGAAATATTTCATAATGCCTCCCGAATTATATTGTTTATATACCAATGGAAGTGCCTTCTTGAATTGAAGGCACTTTAAAGTTTACAAGTTTAATTAAGAACACTGTCAATAATCATACAACTTTGCATCGTTATCGAAGAACAGCACTTTGCCTTTAATGCTGCCCCTGTAATTTATCCTGCTTTTCAATGTAATTCGCGCATGCGGGGCGAGAACATGGCCTTTGAATACCATTTCCCCGATGCTGAAAACCGGGTCATTCGTATATATTTTAATGTTATTTATTGATGAAACCGTAAGTATGACACGGTCATCAAAAGAAAGATTGGAATTTACATTGATTTCAACAGGACCGTTAACGGTTAATTTCGCATCAGGGTTAAGGATAAAAGACCGCATATTGTAGACCCCCGGGTTTAGGATCAAATGCCCCCTGCTTTCTACGGTGATATCCTTGTATGTTCCTCCGCCACTTAAGGTACGTGTTTTATCATTGCCAACATATACCGAGTAGGTGCCGACCGGAACGGTTTTAACTGGGATCGTGCCGAATTCGACACTTGTTCCTTCATGGAGTTCCCCGTTATGAGTGGCCCCGTTAAGCAGTGAAAGATATCCTGCCAGCTTCATTGTGCCGTTTACCACGCTTCCGTCTCGAAATACTGCATTGCCATTGACCTTTATGCTTCCATTGAACAGACAATCCATATTTGAGCTGAAATGAACACCTGCTCCAATGGATACTGCATTCAATTGCACACGATCGAGAGTGACAATGGAGTCTGATGCGTATACGACAGGTAGTGGTTCTATGGTGTCGATAACAGCAATGTCCATCTTGCCAAATACAGCCCAACGTTCATCAGTTCCTGTCCACATTGAGGTGTCATTGCATGAGTATGCAAAACCGACGGACGGATTGTTGAAAACACTTATTTCAACGGAATCGACAAGGGTATAGTTTATACCATCAGTGCTTACGAAACCGTACACTTTGTCGAATATTTTTTTCAGTGCTACCCAAGTGTCTCCAATATAGTAACCTGCGAATGAATGAGTTGTTGTAGTACCGCCCTGTGTAAGCCGATACTGGAAAACCAGTATATTGTTACTTTGAACTCCTAGAAATACATGAGGGTCGTCAGGGCTGAAATGAGACCTGCGGATCATGACCCCGGTTTTTGCACTGGCAGATGTCATGTTTTCAAGTGCTTTAGGCATAGCAGTCACTTTGAAACTGTTATCGTTTAAAGGTCGGCAATAAAAAAGGAAATCGTCCTCTGTACTACCAATATTACCTGTCCGACCTCTAATTCGAAGATCCCATCCTTCAGCAGATTTCTCATGACGGTTCAATGCATCAAAAGAATGGAAATTGCTGTAAATCTCTTTAAAGTGCCACCCAGCGAACTCGATCGTCTTGACCGCAGGCAAGTAACCAGGGCACTCTGCATGCAATATAATTGTATAGGTTCCCTGATTAGTGCCATTCGAGTAGGTTGGAGCATTATGGCCATCTAGAATAAAAGAAACATGATTTCCCGAAACGGAATCAGATACGCCATACCAATTGAAGTCAATAAGATTCGTATCAATAGCACCGATAGAAGAAGATGTTTTGGCATGAAGGATCAACGTGTCTCCATGAATCAGATACGGTGAAGCGTCTGTTGCTTCTAACCAGATGCTGTCAATAATTATTGACGGTAAATCCGCAGGAATATATGGCTGGAGTTTGAGAGTGCCAGCTCCTATTAAGGCAAGCGATTGGTAATTCGGATTATATTTCTTACTATTTAAATAATATAAAAAGGCTTGCCCAAAAGAACCCCCATTCCCCAACGAATCGGTATATTCGGCATGATCCTTTGGATAATATATTTTGGAACTTCCCATGCAGATCAAACCATTTTGCAACATTGCATACATCTGGCCTAAACAGTCATCAAAATTGTAGTTAACATTGGAACAACCGTAATCTTGGTAAAACAGCACTTTTGGTGGTGCTGTAGAACTGTCTGTCATTTGGAGAAAAGAACGGTCGTTTTGACCAAACCATTCATGAGAAAAGCTAAAAAAGCTCCCTGTATTTTCGTTGTGATCCATGGCCATGTTATGGCCTTGCGGATGTGAGTGCTCATAAATGCAGGCCCATTCGTAACCTTTGCGCAACTCCCGTTGCCATATACGAGGAGCGTCGTGTGGGAAACGAAATGTTGAAAGAGGAATGTTCAGGTTCTCAATATGTGGCTGATCCTCGGGAAACCAGTTTTTAAAATCACCCATCAACATTGCTCGCCGGGCAGTAGTAGCTGGGACAGTCATACGTTCATGAACACGTTGCAAATACGCGGTGATTACACTGTCCTCGGCAAAAGGGTTCTCAAAAGAACCGTCAGAACTGACATAGGTATGATATAAGTTATGGGCAAATATGCGAGAAACCCATATTTCTAAAGTGTTATCGCCGGTATAGTTATCGAAATAACCTGAGAAATAAGGGTAATTTGGATCGGTTAGTTCTGTGGTTTCATCCAGACTATCGTGCCAGGCTGTATCATACTGGTCAGTAAGGTCCATGAAATAATAATCTACTGGATAATTTTCACCTTCCCAAAAACTGTCAATGACATTCCATGCTTCGTCATAAATATATTTCTTGCTCCAAACTTCAAATGACGCAGTCGGCAGATTACCAATAAGTACTGCTCCGGTGAGATCGTTGGAAAAATGTTGCGTTCGTAGAGAATCCCTGAGTTGCTGTAATTCTAAACGGGTGTTACCATCATCGAAGGTGGTGCTATCGACCCAAACCTGTTCTCCGGTGGCGAGCAAATCGAAGATATAGGTATCTACGGCTGATTTTACATGAGGTATTTTGATGACATCTTTGTTAATAATAATACCAACTTTGGAATAACCGGCGAATGCCGCTATAAGCAGAATAATGACAGCCTTTTTCATTGAAGACCTCCCTGTTATTCGGATTGTGTGTTTTTGGCGATTAGGGCGTTGGCTAATGATAAGATCATCCGGTGTTGCGAATATTTTATTGAGTTTTCAGGAGTTTCCTCAAGGTTGTTTATTATTTGTGCAAGTGCGTCTCTTAATGCAACCGTAGAGGCAACTATTTTTTTTGATAATTTATCGTTATCCAATAATATAGACAATATCAATTCCGTTTCTCTGCTTATTTTTTTACTGTTTATTTCTTCGATGAAAAAGATTTCTCTCTCGGTTCCGCCGATTTTTCCGATAGCCTTGATGATCTTTTGTTTGATAATGCCCTGGCTACCTGGATACTGGTTGCAGCCGTTCCGATAAAGCTTGTATAATTCAGGCATAAGCGACTTGCTTTCAAATTTACCGGCGGCAAATACCGCTTCTTGAACAACTAAAGCCTGTTTGTCATTAAGACCGTAACGTATTATTTTCTCGATATTTTTCCTATCGTTATCATCGTAGCCGGTAATGTCTTTTACCAATAAGCGAATGATTTTGGTTTTTAACTGACCACTGTTACTGCTTTTATATTCATGATAAAGCTGATCAACCTGTGGTGCTGATTCGGTTAAATGAACAATAATTAGACAAAACAGCACAATTGATCTTGTAAATGTTATACATTGCATGTGATGACTCCTTAAAAAAGATTGTGGGTGTGGAACATTAAAATTACGCAACCGAACTTAATCCATTCGCAATCATGATAATAGATTAAGTTAGAATACCAATGATTTACAAAGGGGGTTTCTAACGCCTTTAATTCATTGAATCAATATACTGATCATTTTCGGCCCATGTTCTTTCCTCCTTTCTGTTTAGGAGGCACATAGTAACGGCGAGCGTATTCAAGTGAAGAAAATTAGATCAATTAATTCTGTTTGACCTGCGGGCATATATAAACCAGCAAGAAGGTAATTTTAACCCCGAAAAATCAAACAAGCTCCAAATTATTCTATTAGTAATATATGCAATCTTTGAGATGCAGTCAATATTTTATTAGATTTCGTTTTTTTTGGTGCGCAAACTTCTTTTTCATCAATTTTGATGCAAAATTGCCTGCAAC
>CAYPMS010000096.1:0-12943 GCA_964411655.1 uncultured Fibrobacter sp. | reverse complement strand
CACGCCATAATATCCCTGCGCATCCTTCAGGCGAAATCACCGAATAAATTGAATGAGACAACATCAGTATAGAATCGGCAACTGCAATTCCCAGTGCACCTCCACTACCACCTTCACCGGTAATAACAGTGATGATTGGAACCTCTATTGTGGCCATCTCAGTAAGATTTCGTGCAATCGCTTCGGCCTGCCCTCTCTCCTCTGCATCAGCTCCGGGATATGCACCGGAAGTATCAACAAAAGTAAGCACTGGGACATTGAATTTCTGAGCAAGTTTCATCAGGCGCAATGCTTTTCGATATCCTTCCGGTCTGGCCATACCGAAATTTCTTTTAATGTTTTCTTCTACGTTTTTGCCTTTATTATGCCCGATAATCATTACCTTTTCTTTTCCAAGCATGGCAAATCCACCAATCATGGCATAGTCATCACCAAAGCAACGATCACCGTGCAGTTCGATAAAATCAGAAAAGATTAAATTAATGTAATCCTGGAAAACAGGACGCTGAGGATGACGTGCAACCTGAACGGTCTGAAATGCGGTAAGATTATCATAAATTTCTTTTTTCCGTTCAGAAAGCTTCTGCTCCAATTCAGCCAGTTGAGCAGAAAAATCCCCTTTATTTTCATTACTTATATTTTTAAGTTTTTCGACTGCTTTTTCCATCTCAACAATCGGTTTTTCAAATTCCATTTTCAATCCTCAACGGTTATAAAAAGAAAGGATTTTGTGGAGAGTATTTTTAAGATCATTGCGGTGAACCACCAGATCTATAAACCCATGTTCCTGCACAAATTCTGAAGTCTGGAAAGTATCAGGCAGCTTCTGTTTGATAGTCTGCTCGATAACACGCCTTCCTGCAAAACCTATCAAGGCACCCGGTTCGGCGATATTTATATCTCCAACCATGGCAAAAGATGCAGAAACCCCTCCGGTTGTGGGATCGGTAAGCACAGAGATATAAGGGATCTTTTTTTCGTTAAGCCTGGCAACTCCAGCACAGGTCTTTGCCATCTGCATCAGAGAAAGAATCCCCTCATGCATTCGGGCTCCACCTGAAGCAGAGAATACGATGTAAGGTAATTTATGATCATAGGCATAATTGGCAGCCTGAAGAATCTTTTCTCCTGTAGCAGAACCAAGACTTCCTCCAAGATAACGGAAATCCATAACCGCTATCACTACCGGCAAGCCGTTTATTTTTCCAGTTCCAGTGACAACAGATTCATTGAGCCCGGTTTTTTTGTTGGCTTCAACGATTTTCTCAGAATACGGCCCTTTACCATCAACAAAATTGAGAGGATCCGCAGGACTTATGTTTTCATTTAATTCCTTGAATGTTCCGGAATCAAGGGTAATTCCGATTCTTTCATATGCTGTAATTTTCCCATGCCAGTTACACTTGGGACATACATTGTTGTTATTCAGGAAATCCTGTTTGAAAATATGGGCATTACAAGACTGGCACTTGACATATATGCTTTCTGCCAGTTTTTTCTTAGCTTCACGTTCTGATTTGGTTTTAATAAACCAGGGCATTCTACCCTCCGATAAAGTTCAGGGAGAGATTGATGCGCTAACCCAGTAAAGGGCAGCGCACCAGGTTCTGTATTATTTTTTTAGTCTGGCCTCAAGTGCCGCAAGCTCCTCGTTAAGCTCTTTGGGCAACCTGTTACCAAACTGGGTATAATGTTCTTTAATTAATTCAACTTCTTTGAGCCACTCATCATTTTTAACCTTAAGCAGCTCTTCCATGTCTTCTTTAGAAACCTTAAGACCTGTAGTGTCTATAGCATCGGCAGTTGGCAGATAACCAATTGCAGTCTCCACAGCTCTGCCAGTACCTTCAGTTCTCTCGAAAACCCATTTGAGAACACGGCTGTTCTCACCATATCCAGGCCAGAGGAATTTGCCATCAGCAGATTTGCGGAACCAGTTGACATAGAAAATTTTGGGCAGTTTATCTGCACTGGTTTTCTTAGCGATATTAATCCAGTGGGTAAAGTAATCTCCCATGTGATAACCGCAGAAAGGAAGCATGGCAAAAGGATCACGACGAACTGTACCAACCTTAAGATCAAGTGCAGCAGCAGTTATTTCTGAACCGACAATCGATCCCAGAAATACTCCATGATTCCAGTTGAAAGACTGATGAACCAGAGGCACAGTGCTGGGACGACGACCACCAAACAGAATTGCACTGATAGGTACTCCTGCGGGATCTTCCCATTCCGGAGCAATTGAAGGGCAGTTCTTTGCGGGAGCTGTAAACCGTGCATTGGGATGAGCTGCAGGCTTCTGGGCTGTGCTGGCATCCCACTCGTTACCGTTCCAATCGATAAGTTTTCCAGGAGCTTTATATCCGATGCCTTCCCACCAGACATCTTTGTCCTCTGTGAGAGCCACATTGGTATAAATAGTATCCCGATTGATCGTTTTCATAGCATTGGGATTGGAATCCATTGAAGTACCAGGTGCAACGCCAAAGAAACCAGCTTCTGGATTAATTGCATACAGACGGCCATCTTTGCCAAATTTCATCCAGGCTATATCATCACCGATTGTCTCTACTTTCCATCCTGGGATAGTGGGAATAAGCATTGCCAGATTGGTCTTACCACAAGCACTGGGGAATGCTGCAGCAATATATTTTTTAACCCCTTTAGGATTGGTGATACCAAGAATCAACATGTGTTCGGCAAGCCATCCCTCATCTCTGGCAATTACAGATGCAATACGCAGGGCAAGACATTTTTTCCCTAACAGCGCATTGCCACCATAACCGGAACCATAAGACCAGATAGTACGCTCTTCAGGAAAATGAGAAATGTATTTCTTATCAAGAGGAGCACATGGCCATTTGCCATTGTCTGATTCTCCCTTAGCCAGAGGTTTTCCCACAGAATGCAGACAGGGAATAAATTCTCCATCATCGCCCAGAACCTCAAGAACTTTTGTTCCCACGCGGGTCATGATATGCATATTGGCCACCACATAGGGGGAATCTGTAATTTCAACACCAATTTTGGCAATATTTGAACCGATAGGTCCCATGCTGAAAGGAATCACATACATAGTGCGACCTTTCATACATCCTTTATAAAGCCCTTTCATGGTATTTTTAAGCTCTTCAGGATCAATCCAGTTGTTAGTGGGGCCTGCAGCATCCTTAGTCTTTGATGCAATATAAGTGCGATTCTCTACACGGGCCACATCAGAAGGATCTGAACGGAACAGAAAGCATTCAGGTAGTTTGTCCTTGTTGAGCTTTGTAGCCAGTCCGCTATCCACAGCAATTTTTATTACACGGTCGTATTCAGCTTTGGAGCCATCACATATCTCGATAGAGTCAGGCTGACACATCGCAGCCACTTCATCGATCCATTTCTGCAACTTTTGATTGGAAACCATAAAACCCTTTCTTTTCATTTATTGATTGAGAGTTTAATTTCACGACACAAAAAAAGACCAGAGATTTGCTTAAACCTAAGCAATTCTTTGGCCCTCAATTCCACCCTTTTAAAGCGGATATGATAACCCTGACTGCTAATTTCTGATCAATTTGGCCTGTTCTTGGCTAGTCATGGCTACACCATGCCCCTCCTAAAACCAACCGAAGTGTTAAAGATAAAAAAGAGCAAAGGAGCATGCAAGGATAAAGACAATTAAAAAAAACGGTCGGGCAATTCGGGGGAATTTCGGGGGAAATAATGTAGAACGTGGTTTCTAAAAACGCTGTATTCAGCCGTTCACCTCCACTTCCGGAGCCTTATCCAAGGTAAAAATGATCATTTTCTCTCCGGTACTGGTACTTATATCGGAATGAAGGCTTTTGACTTTCCTGCGGGTTATACTTTTAATCATATCCTCCAGCAGTGGACGCCCATTCTCCAGAAGCTCTATCCGTACTTGCTTTATCAGTTCCCTGGCCCTGATATTCCGGTCGGATTTTACCAATGAAAGCTCTGCTTTTGTCAGAACTCCCCTAAGCCTCACAAGTATCATGTCCTCGATTAAATAGGTTTTGATTTCCAAAGGTCCCCTGCCCATATGTTCTTTTTCAAAGCGGGTAATAGAATCAGAAATTTCCGATTCTATCTGCCCCTTTGTTTTTTTCTGATTCCCTATCATTAAAACACCCTGAGAAAAGTTTGATAGCTGAAAACCAGGACAATGAAATATACGATTATTATATATTTTGTGCAGCCATTAAACATGGACTTTACCTGTTCCGCCAGATATTTTATAATAATATAGATTTAGAGCAATTTCCGAAATAGAACTCTTCTGATAAGAAAACTATGCCCTATTTTTTACCTCGAGAACCTGATTCAAAAGTACAATACAAAAAGCTGCAGTTTTTTTTCTTTGTCCTGCTCTTTGTTATCATCGCAACACAGATACTGTTAGTAAGCTTTACCTCACACCTGATATTTGTTATTCTTTCCTTGAGCATTACCTGTGCCTTATGCTTTTTTCTGTCAAAATGGATTTACGATAATTTCTTTGAACTGAACCAGAAAATCAGAAAAGGGAAACTCCTTACCAAACGATTCCAAAATATTTCCAAGTATTTTGAAACAATTCTGCAGGATTCAACCGATATAATTTTTTCTGTCGATACTGAAGGTTATATATTGAAATTCAATAAAGGTGCCGAGCTTCATTTCGAATACTCGCAGGAAGAAATAGTCGGTAAACCTCTGTCACATCTTTTTGTAAACGATTCAGATAAACACAAGATTCTGAACACTGTTCTGCGTACCAATAAATCGGTAAATGATGAGATCCCCATGAAAACCAAATCCGGAAATATCCTTCTTCTGAATATCAGTTTCTCGGAAATGAAAAATGACAACCAGATTATCGGAATGGTGGTAACCGCCAAAGACATTACTGAAAAGAAAAAACTCGAAATGGAACTGGTTAAGAAAAATGAACTGCTCAGTAAACTGGCCATCACTGACAGTCTGACAGAACTGTATAATTCCCGTCATTTTCACGACCAGATAAAGCGGGAACTTTCCCGGCTCAAAAGAAACCCCGAAAGGAAACTATCTCTTGTACTGCTTGACTTGGATCATTTTAAGGAACTGAACGATACCCAGGGCCACCAGATGGGCGACCGGGTACTGCGCTCTCTGGGTCAGGTGATTCGGGTCTGCTTGAGAAAAGACATTGACATGGGATTCCGTTATGGTGGTGATGAATTCATAATGATCTTACCGGATACCGATAAACACCAGGCCGCTATCGCTGCAGAACGAATACAGAAACAGTTCAAGGCATTCAGCTTCGGCAAAACCAGCTTGTCAATGGGAATTGTTGAAGCCCGCTGCGATGAGGATGATCAATCTATTCTGAAAAGAGCAGATGAAGCCATGTATCAGTCAAAAAAAAGCGGAAGATCCAGAATCACCTTTGGATGAAAATCACCAATACCAAATAACACAGTGATCTTTGGTAAAACGGACACTATACATCTGAAATTACCATCCTGCCCCGTTTTTCAGACAGAACATCGCTATCGCCCCGGATACCGCCACATTTAATGATTCCACTTTTTTACTGTTAAAAGGAATCCTGAAAGAACAATCGGAGATTTCCAACAGACTGTAAGACAATCCGGCACCCTCGTTACCTAAAGCCAGGACATGGTTTCGATCGGCTAAATCAAGATGATGCTGCCCATGGACATCTGCCGCCAGAATCAACAATCCTTTCGCTTTAAGCCATGATGCCATCTCCAGGTAATTGTCAGTTCTGCGAATCCAGACCGAAAGAATAGCGCCGGCAGAAGACTGGACCACTTTCGGGGAAAAAGGGTCAGCACACTTCGAAGAAAGTAAAACTCCTGAATAATTAAAAGCAGCCGCAGTACGGATCAAAGTGCCAACATTACCGGGATCCTGAACATGCTCCAGCAGAAGAACTGATGTCCCGAACTCTTGTGGCAGTTCAGAGGAATAACATTCACTGGGAAGCTTAACTACAGCAGCAATTCCCTGAGAAGTACGCGAAGAGCTGATATAATCTATTTGTGACTGTGAAAGGATTCGTACCGGAAAATTTTTTCCGTAAGCAACACCGGCATCTTCAGTCCCCAATATCTCATCTATCGATTCAGGAAACTCTTTAATTATCTGCTCTGCAGCACGAAAACCTTCAACAAGAAAATAACCCTCTTGTTGACGGATTTTAGAGTCAGAGAGTGATCGGTACCACTTCAAGGATCTCAAAAAGATATCTCCTCTTTAAAAAGAGGCAACCATTTTTCAAGCAGAGAAACCCTTTTCAGTGTATCACAGTTGTAGATAAAAACGGTATTTTTCTCATCTTCCTGTTTTTTATCAGTCGCTTCCTGCCTAATCAAGATGAGTCTGGCATTTTGCAGAACCCCAAGAGCATCCCAGTCAATGTTTTTTTCTTTTCCGATGCGTTCCAGCTCATATTCAATCTGCTGTCGGGTGATCTTTACCAGAGAATCACTCTCCTTAACTCCACTGCGCTCTCCAGCATCCTGTATTACATTTAACAACTGGAATGCACTCTCAGGAAAATCCTCACTGATCAATTTACTCCCGCACTGCCTGGCCTTCAGGAAGTTCATGTACAGATGCAGAATTTCTGGTGATTTCAGGATGACATATTCCTTGTCTCCGGTTGATCTGTGAATCAGAACCATCTCTTTGAGAATCAGATGCAGCAGTAGCCGCTCTACCTGCAAACTGCCAAGGCCGGTGATTGAAAAAACCGTTTCCTTGAGTCTTGATAATAAGACACCCCTGCAGTCCCCTATATTAATTCCTTCATTACTATCTAAAAGAGTTAATATTCTGATGAAACCCGAAATACTTCTGTTTAGGAGCAGTTCACTGTTTCTTTTCATTGTCTCCCGAAGCCGTTTAACAAGCAGCTCTATTATGGCACTTAACCAGAAAGGAACCTTGTTCATGGTCCTTGAGAATAATTCTTCGTCGATAACAGTTGCCACAGTGTCTTCGATAACCTGAGCAGTTACATCCATTGCCTGATGGTCCAGTAAAGAAAGCTCTCCAATAACGCTTCCAGGTCCTAATTCTGCCAGATCTAAAGTATATTCCCCTTCCTGTTTCAGTATACGTACCTTTCCGGATCGGATAATAAACATTTCATGGTTTGATTCACCCTCAACAAACATCAGGGATCCACGTTTGAAATGTCTTTCATTAAGGTTAAGAACCGATTTGGAATTCGCGGTTTGTCCTGAAGGAATCGAAGTCCTTTTCATGATACCTCCAGTTCGAAAACAGGTATCCATTCCTTTATTTTTTTAATTCTGGTCAGGACTTCCTTTTTGAAAATGATTGCGGTATCGTTATCTGAGGGACTGATCTTTATCAGTTTTTTTCTCTGCAAATCCTCCAGATTTTTCTCAAGCAGAGCCTTTTTTTCTTTAGAGGAATCCTGTAATAGCGCAGATTTCATTAAAACAGTTCCCTCACCGGTCTGCAGCCCGTATTTCCGGGCTACTGAGTCAATATCATTTAGAAATGCTACCGTTTCATCTGGTAATGAACATTCAACAAAAGTCCTTTTCTGGCTTTTTAAAGCCAGATATTCTTTATACAGATGTAGCACTTCAGGGTCTTTTATCAAAATTAAACCTGGCTGGCATTCTGAGTCAAACTGCAAAATCCCCTTTTTAAAGAGCTGTTCCAGTATTTTCTGAGTTTCTTTTTTTCTGAGTCTGGAAACAAAAAAACCCTCATTAACTATCAGATTGTAATCAATAGCGGTAATATTGTTAAACTCTTTTTTGTGGGCAGGTAATAAGAGAAGAATCAATGATACCAGTCCCCTGGTTTTATCCCTGAGAGGAGATTGATCAGCCCGTTTAGCAGCAGCGTGAAGACGACTGATCAGGATTTTAATGATGCTTTGAAGCCATAAGGGCAAAACTTTAAATACGGACTGTAATTCCTGCTGAGTGATAACCAGTGCCTCGACATCATCCAGGGCCTTTACTTTTTCAGTCTGTGGAAACTCATCAAGAAAAGATAATTCACCTACGAGTCCCCCTTTCTCAATCACTGCCAGTTCAACCTCACCCTCAGCAGTCGCTTTATATACCCCTGCTCTTCCCTTCTGGAGAATAAAAAGTTCTCTGCTGGTTGAACCCTGCTCTGATAGAACTTCACCGGCTCTAAAAACACGAATCTGCTGCAGAACCGGTCTTGTCCCGTTTTTTAGCTGATTCGGTGCAGAATTCATTTACTATTTCACTTTCTAAGAACAATCCAGAAAAGCAAAAAAGGAGAAGATCATCTCTTCTCCCGATATTACTGATTAGCAACCAGATTTGGAAATTACCTTTTTTCTTTGATACGAGTCGATTTTCCTGTGCGATTGCGCAGATAGTAAAGCTTGGCACGACGAACACTGCCACGCTTAAGAACTTTAATCTCAGAGATCAGCGGTGAAAATGCAGGAAATATTCTTTCTACATACACGTTTCCAGATGCTTTTCTCACAGTAACAGTTGTGCCCATTCCAGTTCCCCGGGTCTGAACAACGACACCCTGGAACTGCTGTATTCTCTCCTTATCCCCCTCTTTAATACGAAAAGAGATGGAAACAGTATCACCAGACTGATAATTCACAGTCTTGCCAGCTATCTGTTTTTTCTCTATTGATTTGATAATTTCCTGCACAGGTACCTCCTCGTCTAACATCAGTTTATATTTTTTTCATCTTTTCTCAAGGATTAATTAACTGTCAAACTTCATGTATTCTTTTATATTTTTCCCACAGATCCGGGCGACGCTTTCTGGTTATTTCGATTGACTGTTCTTTCTGCCATTTTAAAATGTTTGCATGATGACCGCTGATAAGCACATCCGGAACATTCATCTGCTCAAAGATTTCCGGACGGGTATATTGAGGACAACTGAGAAGTCCGTTATAATGAGAATCATTTTCAGCACTGTCTCTGTTTCCTAACACTCCCGGAATCAATCTGGTTATTGCATCGACCATTACCATGGCAGGGATCTCTCCGCCAGAGAGAACATAATCTCCAATAGAGATCTCCCGGTCAACATACTTGTCACATATCCGCTGGTCAATTCCTTTGTAACGACCGCAAAGCAGAATCAACGCCTTTTCATCGAGAAAACTCTTTACAACCTGTTGATTGAGCAATTCTCCCTGGGGAGAAAGATAGATCACCAGGGGCTTAAACTCCTTCAGACGCTCCTTTGCATCTTTTATAGCAGCCGCCAGCGGTTCAGGTTTGATAAGCATGCCTGCACCCCCCCCGTAAGGATAATCATCCACAGTTTTATGCTTAGGGTCGTCGGAATAATCCCTGATATCATGAATATCTATAGAGATCAATTTTCTTTCCAAAGCCCTTTTGATAATACTGTCGGAAAAAGCACCCTTAAACATCGAGGGAAAAAGCGTCAATATATCAAAGAACATATCTAAAAACCAGTAGAATTGAATTCAGCTTAATACAGCAACTCCTCCAGAAAGTCCTGCCTGACAATTATCAGCCCCTTATTTTTATCGATACTGACAATTGAATCTTTATTCATAGGCACCAGAACCAATTCACCATCCATACGCCTTATCTCCAATGAATCGGTGGTAGGGAAATTAAACACCTCCTCAACCACCCCAATCTGGCGATTGTGGTCAGAATAAACCTTCATTCCCTTCAGCTCAAAATGATAAAAATGCTGCTGATCCAAAGCAGGGAGCTGCTCAGAGCTGATAAAGACCAGTTGATTTCTGACCTCTTCAGCAGACTGAAGATCGTTTATCCCCTTAAAACGGCAAACCAGACTCTTGGGTCGTCTCTGAATTTCTTCGATAGTGCTTATCTGAGCCGTTTTCTCATTTAAACCAATCCAGACATTTAACGGCACCTCCAACACTTCCAGAGACTTGCCAAACGATTCCAGGACACATAAGCCATTTAATCCCACCGGACGTAAGATTTTGCCGATAGCGATCAATTCTTCTGGCATGAGTTCAGAAAAACTTCAGTTACAGAAAATCAGGATTTCTGTTTCTTCGGTTTTGGTTTACGCTTGCGTTCAGGCTTGCGCTCGATGTTGAGCTGTTCAGCTGAAAGCCCTTTCTCCAGCCCTTCCATTTTCTCAAAGAAACGATCTTCTCTTAGCAGATTTCTAACGGTTAAAGTAGGCTGAGCACCATTTTTGATCCAGTAAGCAGTCCGTTCCATATCAAAGTTGAATTTCTTGGGAACAGCCTGGGGATCGTAAGAACCGATAGTCTCCAGAAAACGTCCGTCTCTTTTAGCGCGGCTGTCAGCAGCCACAATACGATACTTCATCACTTTACTTCTGCCCACACGGGCTAAACGAATTTTGACAGGCAAGATTCACTCCTTGCACATAAGGTTGAGTTAAAAGGTTATTCGAGTCAGAAAGGCGACATACTCCTGAGAGCAGCAGATTGTCCCCTTTTGCCGGCGATTTTGTTCATCCGCTTCATCATGGTTTTCATTGTTTCAAACTGCTTGAGCAGCTTGTTTACATCCTGAACCGTAGTACCGCTTCCAAGAGCAATCCTGCGTTTCCGGTTACCATCGATGATATTTGGTTTTTCCCGTTCCTCCAAAGTCATGGAACAGATAATCGCCTCTATTTTATTGAAAGCACTATTATCAATTTCAGTGTCCTTAAGATAATTTCCGACACCAGGAATCATGGAAAGAAGATCACTTAAAGGCCCCATCTTTTTGATCTGCCTGAGCTGGTCAAGAAAATCCTGCAAGGAGAAAAGATTTTTCCTTATCTTGCGCTCCAGCTTCCTGCTCTTTTCCAGATCGAGATTTTCCTGGGCACGTTCCACTAACGAAACGACATCACCCATACCCAGAATTCTTCCAGCCATCCGCTCAGGATAGAAGATTTCCAGCGCATCAGGCTTTTCACCGACACCTACATACTGTACCGGCACTCCGGTTACATCCAGTATGGATAAGGCGGCACCACCTCTGGCATCACCATCGAGTTTAGTTAAAATCACCCCGGTAAAACTAATCTCTTTATGAAACTGCTCAGCTACATTGACTGCATCCTGACCAGTCATGGCATCAGCCACGAAGAATATCTCATCGGGTTTGGCCAAAGAACAGATAGCTTTCAGTTCAGCCATCATCTCAGCATCGATATGCAGTCTACCAGCAGTATCAATGATCACAATGGAAAAATCCTGCCCTCTGGCATATTCCAGAGCATTCTTTGCGATCTCTACGGGTTTTTTCTGCCGGTCAGAATAAACCGCAATAGAGAGTGATTTACCTAAAGTTTCAAGCTGATCTATAGCGGCAGCACGGTAAGTATCACATGCCACCAATAATGGGCGGTGTCCCTGTTTTCTGTAATGAAGTGCCAGCTTTGCGCAGGCAGTGGTTTTACCTGAGCCCTGAAGCCCGGCAAGGGTAACAACATTTAACCGATTGGTATGAAAGCGGATAGAACGGGCATTACTGCCCATAAGAGCAGTCAGTTCATCATGAACCAGTTTTACAAACTGCTGTCCCGGAGTAATGCTTTTCAATACATCACTACCCAAAGCCTTCTGCTGCACCGTTGCGCTGAACTTTTTAACCACCTTGTAGTTAACATCCGCTTCCAGCAACGCACGTTTAACATCCCGCACCGCTTCCGCAATGTTATCTTCGGTAAGCTTGCCGCGTCCACGCAGCTTATTGAAAATTGATTCAAATTTATTAGAAAGTTCTTCAAACATATTATGTCAGCATTATTTTGTAATTGTGGGTAAGTCCGGTTAAATAATACCCAGAAATTTTCTAAAGATACGTTTTGATCAGAAAAAATACAAGCACTATAAAAACCGACCTGTTATTAAATCATCAAACCTGAAAACTGCATCAGATTGATCCGGATAACAGGCAATCTGTTGTGAATAAAGGTTTTCAGGCCAAACCATTCTATTGATTACGGAAAAAGGAGTATTATATTCATGGAGCATCTGTATTATATGCACGCTGCATACCAGCAGGCGTTAAATGCATTCGATAACGGAGAAGTGCCGGTTGGAGCAGTAATCGTAAAAAACAACAAGATTATCGGCAAGGGGTATAATCAGGTGGAAAAGCTTTGTGATGCCACCGCTCATGCTGAGATCATTGCAATAAGCGCCGCCTCCTCCATAACAGAATCCTGGCGCTTAATCGACTGTACAATATATGTAACCCTCGAACCCTGCATTATGTGCCTTGGAGCACTCCTGCAAACCAGAATCACTTCGATAGTCTACGGAGCATCAGACCCCAGGGCCGGCGCCATTGACTCCCACTACTACCGGCAAGAACTCCAGAGAAGCTACGGATATTTCCCTTCGGTTATCCCATCACTGATGGAGCAGGAGTGTGCCGCTCTTCTTAGTTCTTTTTTTTCAAAAATCAGAAAAAAAGACTAAAGTTTTCCAATCCACTTCCGATATTATTAACAGGAGAAAATGTCGCAGGGAGTAAGAAACGGCAAATCTTGAACTTCCCTGCTCATCAGGAGAGGAGGCTAACACAGCAGAAAAGAGTAATCCGCATTATCATCAGATTAACATGGAAAGTTAATCAAAAATCTTTTCACAGGGAGGTTCTAAAATGCGTATCAACCATAATATCAATTCCATGAATACCATGAGTGCTCTGTTTAAAACCAACAGAGACATGAGCAGTTCCTTAGAAAAATTGTCCACCGGACTTCGGATAAACCGTTCCAGCGATGATGCTGCAGGATTGGCAATATCGGAAAACCTTAGATCACAGGTACGGGGAGTCGCCCAGGCTCAAAGAAATGCCCTGGATGGAACTTCACTTCTTCAAGTAGCAGAAGGTGCTGCAAATGAGATCTCCGATATCCTCCAGAGAATGCGTGAACTGGCGGTCCAATCAGCAAA
>CAYPMS010000095.1:0-13085 GCA_964411655.1 uncultured Fibrobacter sp. | reverse complement strand
TGGTGAAGGTAAGAAAGAGTTTAGAGGAAAATGATATCAAAAACAGGGCCAGAACCGAGTATTTTGGAGGAATAGAAATTAACTATGGGTAGATTTCCCCCGTCCCCAGTGGAAAGGACCACCCGAGCCATTTATCCGGAGAAAAAATAATTCTTATACTTATGGGAAGATAAGCATAAGTCAACTAAAGATCAGTGCAATAGATGTATCCAGAAATTTCACTTTTGTAGAATGAGTTTTCCTCCGTCCCCTGCGAATTGGAATGAGCAAAAAAGCGGTTCTGGTGTCTATTGGATATCCACCGAAACACAAAACGATTTCTCTTGAAAGCAATTCATGGCTCTATTGGAGACATCGATACAATACATTCGCTGTTGAATTTGAAAACGATACAGTCGTTAATGTCCGTAATTAGTCAGGAAACTGTTTCTTAACATCGGCCCAAAACAAGCGATGCAAGTTTGGCATTATTGAAATTTATATAGATAGATTAGGAAAAGAAATTATAAATGCCGCCACACTACAGATAAGAACCTCCAAAACAGATCTCTCAACAAGTTTTCAGAAAACACTAATTTATTTATTTTACAAATAAATCCAACAAGACATTTCCAGTTCTATGTAAATTTCATTAAGAATTGAACTGTTTCTTCCAAGTATGATGTCAATTTGATTATATCTATCATAGTACTGACGTGCGACTGGATGACTCTTTATGCCAGTAAATAATAACTGTGGCTTCATAAATATCGCAATCTCATTAGGGGCGCCCTTTCCTATGGTGGTTTTTTAAATCTATTTACAAACCTGGTTTGTGGCACCTATAGGTTCTCATAATATCAGGAAACAGTATCTACTGCCACTGTCCTGGCCTGATTATAGGTTGAATAGCTAAATGCAACAAAATCTGAAAAGTAATCACCAAAAGAGGAACGCGGATCAGCCTTCGGCCGGAACTGGATGAATAACTGGCAGTTGCGGATTGCAAATGTCACTTTTTTGTGTGAATGAGAATTGCTTTCATTTGATTCTACTTTTTCCCTTTAACCAGTTATATTTTAATTATTCTGGCAGATAAACAATATCATAAATAAAATTATTCTTAGATTTGACTACCATCTGAAAACCAGATCAGTTGCAAATAATGGAGGGTTAAAATGAACAAATACTTACTAATCGTGGTTACACTTGTTCTACGAATTTGGATTGCTCGAGCCGATGATACAGAAACAGAAAAGGAGATGTTTCTGGAAAGAGGATTCAATTTGAAACATTATGAAAATGCTCAAAAGCTAAATCTAGATCTTGAAAACTACACCATCTATCGTGCTAACAAAGCCAATACACTTAAAGGTGCTATTTTTATGGGAGTTGGTGGAGTCAACTGTCTTTCCGCACTTGCGTTTTTCCTTTCGGCGGCATTAATTGAATTTTACTACAATAGTCTTTTTGGTCTTTACGATGATGATAGCGGTTTTGAACCACTTGAGAATACCAAAAAGTTTTACATAATAACAGGTGGAGTACTTACTGTCACTGGTGTAGGTTTTATTATCGGCGGAGCAGTTAAACGCACCAAAGTTGGAAAAGTTTTTACAAAAAATGGAAGGCGGATCAGCCTGCGGCCAGAACTGGACGCCTTAAATGACAGATACGGGATGCAACTGTCACTTTCTTTTGATTGTGAGTGATAACTTTTCACCAGGAAGGTTTAATTTGTGTTAAATTGTAGTATTAAATTATGAGCACGATAAATCAACAAAAGACAACCAACATACACAGAGGAATGTATTATGGAAGCTGTTAGATTGTCAATAACGTTAATTGTTTTTGCCCTGTTCTCACGGATGGTTCTGGCGGTTGAATCTGAAGAGCAGAAACCTGCAGATGTGCAAAATACTGCTGATGCACAAAATGTTAAAGATTCGCAGAAACTTGCGGAGCTGCAAAAGCTCCTGGAACTACAAAAGCTTATGGAATTACAGAAATACCAGGATTTGCAGAAAAATCTCGAAGTACAGGAATTTAGAAGTTACGGGTTCAATTCAAAGCATTATCAAATCGCTAACAGTATGAATCTGGATGTAGAAAACTACCGTATATACTACACAAACAAAAGGAATAGAAAAAAAGGCAACAGATTGATGGGTATCGGAGGCGGAATTACCACCATCGGGTTATTTTTTGCTGTAGATGGATTATTAACTTTAAAAAAAGGTCCTCACCGCTACAATGATAATGGTTACTATGATTACTCTGATTACCTTTTTGATTGTTTTTCTGTTGGAGGCACTTGTATCGGTACAGGTTTTGGTCTGATCATCGGTGGCGTTATCAAACGAAACAAAATTAGAGAAGTGTACACCAAAGATGGAAAACTGTTACAACTTCGCTGATGGGAGGACTAAGCTCTTCAAAGTCAGGGAACTATAATCCTAACAATTCAGTTAGGCTACATCCCATTTTCTCCCATTCTCCATAATTTCACCAAATGATTAGTTGTTTAATAAAGATATAAAAAACTACAATTTAACATTGCACAGTTATATATTATTGAATATTTTACCAGCTTAAGTGAATTTTAGAGGATTTTCCGCTCCCATATGATTACTTTGGCCATTAAGAGTTTCTATTTATGGACCCCTTTTTCATTAAGTGAACCGATAAATGATTTGCATTCTCTGGCTCAACCTGAAAAATGGGAAGTTCCTTCACCGGACTTTATCGATAAAAAAAAGCAACGAAAGCTTAACGATTTTTCAAAACTGGTCCTTCATTCAGCTATAAAATGTTCTGCTCCTGAAAACAGAAATTTTATTACCATATTGTCTTCCAGAAATGGCGACATCAACAATGCCTTAAAAGTACTTCAAGACATTGCAAAAGATGAGCTGGTTTCCCCTCAGATGTTTGTTAACTCGGTTTTAAACATGCCATTTGCATACTACTCTATCTTTTTCCAGAATAATCTACCATCCAGTGCAATCTCTACCAGCGAATCTTCACTTGGATATGGTTTTCTGGAAGCAGTGATGAACTTACAAAGATTTAAAGGTAATAATGTGCTACTGACATGTGCCGATCTTCCACTGGATGGTGATCTGGAAGATTACTGTGACACCCATTATCTGCCATATTCGTTATCTATGATAATTTCAAATGACCATAATCAGAAGATCCGATGTTGTTTCGATTGCGAACCAAACAGTAACCAAAAAAAGCAGAACCAAATACCGGATGCTTTGGAGTTTTACTTCCATTTTCTTAATGGCAGTAATGATACATTTGTATCAGAAACATCGGATTTCCGATTTATATGGAAAAAGCAATCTCCAGCCTAAATTCTTATAAACGGCATTCGTCTATCTTTTAAAGGAGTATTCGTTATGAACGATGAGCTTAAAAAAGAATTAAAAGAACTGATAATAAGTGAACTAGCACTGGAAGACGTTTCGGTTGACGATATCATAGATGACCAGCCCATATTTAGTGAGGGTTTGGGATTGGACTCAATTGATGCTTTAGAGTTAGGGGTTGCGATACAGAAAAAATATGGAGTCAAACTGAAAGGTAAATCAGATGAAGAAATTAAATCTTACTTTTCTTCTATCGATTCGCTTGCAGACTTCATTTCAAAAAACCTTAATCAAGCAGCTTCACTATAGAATATAGTTTTTCAGAAAAAAAGCATTTATTTCCTTTTTTTCCGGGTGAATAAAGATGAATTCAGTATTAATTCATAAAAACTATGTCAATTTGAACAATACTGTGATTCAGATTTGTAGGATTTTTCATAATAGCAGGTATCACAAGATGTTTTGCATCTTTTTCCAGATAAGATAAGCCATGGCAGAATTACAGCAGACAGTCAAATCGTTTAAATTGATATTCAACTATTTTATTCCTGCGATCACAGTTTTAGTGCCTTTCATTATCTATTTCGGGCTCAAATACTTTGGAATAAGATATCTGCTGTATGGCTTACTGCTTTTGTATCTGTTAAGAAGCGCTCACAGCCTGAGAGCAGGAATGAAAAAAAATCAGGTAATCATGCTGGTTATTATTGCTACGATTTTTGGTCTGGCCATTATTTTTAACCGGGCTTCATTAGCTCTATACACCCCGGCCCTGATCAATCTGGGACTTTTGTTGAGCTTTGGCTCTACTCTTTTTGTAGGTCCTCCGATTATCGAAATATTTGCCAGAAAGCATGTCAAATCCTTGTCAGAAAATGAAGTGAAATACTGCAGGAATCTGACAATTCTCTGGTCTGCTTTCTTTATTGCCAATGGCTGTGTCTCTTTGGCAATTTCTGCAACAGGAAATGTTGATTACTGGATTATTTACAATGGCTTTATATCATATGTAATGATGGGATTGTTCTTTATTATAGAAATGACATACAGGTATTATCGTTTCAGAAATTATGGTGATGGCTTTATAGACTCTTTTTACAAACGGTTTTTCAAACCTTATTCAGCCGATTCTCAGAGGTAAGGCTATGCCCCTTTTCCGGTAAATCGAATTTTAAGTATTAATATTTACCGGACATTTAGCCAGTTGTCAGAAAGATCGTTATTATGAACAGAAATTTCAATCCCCTTTTCTCGGTCTTGATCAACAGTGATCAGTCCGTCATCATGTGCCGCAAAGATGGCAAAAACATAAGCTGGGGAAATTTTCAATCCGATATAAGAAAACTATATCAGAAGCTTAATTCCAGACCGGTTCACAATAGATACCTGGTTTTTTGTAAATCTTCATATCAATTTGCCGTTGCGCTGTTTTCTGTATGGCAAAGAGGATCCGTTTGCGTGCTTCCACCCAATAACAGCAAGGAAGTTTTAAAAAGGTTTGAAAACTATGTAGATGCTTTCATTTCCGATCAACCGGACAGTGAAATCGAAATAGAAAAAATTGCCCCCCTTCAATCTGGTAAAGATGAATGTGTAAAGTTCAATCCCCTGCCGGAAAATGAAATCTTGCTCGAATTGTTCACATCCGGAACCACAGGTGAAAGAAAATGCATCAGAAAAACCATCGCAAACCTCAACTCTGAACTTCTTGTTCTCAATGAGGTTTTCGGACCGGTTCTGAAGAATGCAAGGACCTTTTCCACAGTTTCTCACCAGCACATCTATGGACTACTGCATAAAATCCTGTTGCCAATTTGTACAAACCGCATGTTTATCGATGAGACCTATTTTTATCCGGAAAAAATGATTGCTGACATGACAGATAGTGATGGAAATAATGTTATTATTTCCGGCCCAGCTCACTTGAAACTGTTACCTGAACTGGTCAATTTGAATACAATGAGCAGGTATTGTAAAACCATTTTTTCGTCTGGAAGTTTGCTTGACACCGAAAGTGCACACAGATTCAGTTCTCAATCCGGTATTTATCCTATCGAAGTGTTTGGTTCCACCGAAACCGGTGGTGTGGCCTGGCGTTCCCAATCCTCTGATTTAGATTCTCAGAAATGGACCCCCTTTCCTTCGATTGAGATAAAAAAAAATAAAGAAGGATTTCTGCAGGTAAAATCGCCGTTTATCTTCATGGAAGGTTCACAGGATCAATGGTTCACCATGGGAGATATCGTAGATATATACAGTAACAACCGGTTTCTTCTTTACGGAAGAGGCGACCGGATCGTCAAGATAGGAGAAAAAAGAGTCTCTCTGGAAGAGATGGAAAAAATTCTGAAATCTCTTCCAATAGTTAACACATGCAAATTATTTCCGATTACCCGCTGTCATGGCAGTTATGACAGGACGGTTCTGGCCTGCGTGGTTGAAACACCAGAAGAAGTTTCCAGCAAAAAAAACAGAGTTATTATAGCTAAACTCAAATCTCTGCTGCTACAGTATTTTGCACAGACACTGATTCCCAAATATTGGCGCTTTGTCCAGAAAATTCCTCTTGACCCTCAAGGTAAAACATCTGTCGAAGAACTGAAAAAACTTTTTAAACCACGGACCGGAAATGTTTAAACCGATAGTAGTGATCCCTACATACAATCACCATAAAGCGCTTCCATCCATGATCGAAAAGATTCAGGTTCATGGTATCGACATTTTAATTGTCAATGATGGATCAGATGAATATATCGGGAAAATACTTTCGGAAATTGCCGCTAAAGCCGATGTAAAGCTGCTTAACCTGAAAAAAAACGGTGGAAAAGGGACGGCAGTGAAAGCTGGCATTCGGTATGCCTACAGCAAAGGATATTCTCATTGTATTCAGATCGACGCTGATGGACAGCATGATATCAGCGATTTACCTCATATACTGGATCTGGCTAGTAAAGAGCCACAGCGGTTGATACTGGGTAAACCGGTTTTCGATTTTAAAACTGCACCAAAGAGCAGAATGCTGGGAAGAAAGATAACGAATTTCTGGATCGCAGTTGAAACTATGTCACTGGATATTAAAGATGGTTTATGTGGTTACAGATGTTATCCGGTTGCCCCGACGATGGAAGTAATCGATAAAGTAAAAACAGGCGACCGCATGGATTTCGACCCGGAAATCCTGGTTCGCTTAAGATGGCAAGGTGTACAAGTCAGAAGTTTTAATACCAAAGTAAATTACGGAGATCATGAATCTTCTAATTTTGATGTATTGGCTGATAATATAAGAATCAGCTGGCTGTTCATGAAACTGTTCTGGATAGCCATACCGGTGTTAATACAGAAAAAAATATTCAGAAAAAGATCAGAATCTAACTGGTCAGAAACTAAAGAACGCGGAAATAAGTTTGGCATTTACATTACATTCTTTTTTTATAAATTGCTGAAAAAACGGTTTACCATGATTATACTTCAGCCAGTATTATTCTACTTCTTTGCTACCGATAAAAAAGGCAGAGAAGCTTCTGTAAAATACCTGAAAAAAGTTTATAGAAAGAAACACTCAAAACTGACTTTCAAGCCCGGCCTGGTATCTTCATTTGCCCACTACAACAGTTTTGCTTCATCGATGCTCGATCAGGTAGGGATCAGAATGTCTGGCAAAAGCAATAACTTCAAGATCTCTCTTTCCGGATACGAAGAAGTAAAGGAATTGGTCAGTAACAAAAAAGGCGCCATTTTCATAGGAGCTCACTTTGGCAACTTTGATATAATTCGCTTGTTGGCAAAAGAGCCAGATATGAAACTGAAAGTACTAATGTACCGAAAACATGCTCAGATGATAAACAGTTTATTCTCCAGCCTACGCAAGGAAAAAGGAGATGAGGTGATTGAAATCGATTCCATAAACGCCGCCTCGGCATGTATGCTGGCTGATTATGTTCAAAGTGGAGGCTTTCTGGGCATTTTGGCAGACAGAGTTCCTCCGGGGTCGGAAAACAAAGTTATCAGATATCCCTTTTTAGGTGAAGAAGCTAGATTTCCGCAAGGGCCATGGATACTTGCGGGGATTTTAAAATGTCCTGTACTTTTCTTTTATGCAGCCAGCACAGGGACACAAGAATATGAAATACACTTTGAAAGACTCTTCGATAAAGTCAGTATCTCATCTGGTAACAGGGAGAGAGATATCAGAAAGTATCTTGGCGAGTATATAAACAGATTGGAAAATGCCTGTTGTTCATTTCCTTATCAATGGTATAATTTCTATAACTTCTGGCAGGAATGAGGATCGAGAATTGAACAGTATCTTTTTGACAGACAAAACAATGTTGACCATATCAGATGTGGTAAATATTTCTAAAGGGACATTGAAACTTGAATTATCTCCCGATAAAGAGTGGATCGAGATTTTTAATAAAGGTTCACAGGCGGTTACTTCAATTTGTGAAAAACGACTTAAGATTTATGGTATAACTACCGGTTTTGGAGATTCGGTTGACAGAGACGTCTCTGTTGAAAAAGCCACCCAGCTGCAATACAACCTGGTAAAATTCCATGGATGTGGACTTGGCAGAAAATTAAGCCCGCTTATAGCCCGCGCTGTCATGGTCTGCCGTCTGGCCTCTTTGAAGAACGGATTTTCAGGAGTCAGAATCAGTCTTCTGGAAAGAATTGCCGAATTGCTCGATAAGAATATAATACCAATTATCCCGGAAGAGGGTTCGGTAGGTGCAAGCGGAGATCTGACCCCTTTGTCCTATCTGGCCGCAGTTTTATATGGTGAAAGAGAAGTCTATTACAATGGAGAGATCAGAAATACTGCAGATGTATATCGTGAACTGGGCATGAAACCAATAGTACCCCGACCTAAAGAGTCCTTGTGTATCATGAATGGTACTTCGGTGATGACGGCCATATCCTGCTTTGCTTTTAAGAGAGCTGAATATATAACTTCTCTTTCAGCCAGAATAACAGCTTTGGCATCCTTGGCACTGAAGGCAGATTCGGGCCATTTTGATGACAGAATCTTCACCGCAAAACCATTCCCCGGACAAAGGAAAATTGCCCGGCTCATAAGAGAAGATTATGGCGATTTGAATTACAAATACAGAATTCAGGCACCCTATTCCATCAGATGTGCCCCTCATGTTATTGGTGTACTGGCCGATTCACTCCCATGGATGAGAGACTACATTCAGACTGAACTCAATAGTGCCAATGACAATCCGCTTATAGATTATCAAACTGGTGAGTTTCTTCATGGTGGAAATTTCTATGGTGGTCATATCGCATTTACCATGGACTCCATGAAAAATGCGGTGGCAAATATTGCAGATCTGCTGGACAGGCAATTTGCACTGCTGGCAGATCATAAAACAAACAATGGCTTGCCATTTAATCTGACAGGTGCGGCAGACCCTTCCATAAACCATGGTTTCAAGGCATTGCAGATAGCGGTTTCTTCGTGGACAGCCGAAGCTCTGCAGAAAACGATGCCACTGACATCATTTTCCAGATCTACGGAATGCCATAATCAGGATAAAGTCAGTATGGGAACCATTGCTGCCAGGGACTGTATCAGAGTGATAGAGTTAACAGAGCAGGTATGTGCTGCTACCCTTCTCGCTTTTTCACAGGCTGTGGAGATAAGAGTAAAAAGAGGAGAACTCCAAGAGAGTGCCTTAACCGAAAAGATACAGCTTCTAAAAAATAAAGTATTAGGTTTGGCAGGATTCGTATCTGAAGACAGGCGCCTAGATACTTCACTGGAAAAGATCATTGATCATATATCCAATCAGGATTTTGATACAGAAATTCCTGTTTTATAAAAGCACATGATAATTTCTCTCTTAATATTGATTTTAACCATAAGTAGTATATTTGCGGAACCGCCTGTGGAACTGTTTACAGGTAAAGCCTGTAATCCCGTGGAAAAACCTGCTCTTATAAAGATATATGAGAACCTTAACAATGCAACCGTTTCAGCGGATTTCATCCAGAAATCATTTGTAAAAGCGTTGAACAAAGAACTGATTTGCAGAGGTAAAATGGTTTTCATTCCCAATAAAGGCATCTTCTGGGAAATTACTTCTCCATATAAACAATCTCTTTATATCACCAAAAATGGAGAAATATTTGAGAAAGATAACCCTGATCCTGTCGGGGTATTCCGCTATGGAAGCCTAATGAGTGAAATGATCCATTCCGGAACTGAAAAATTGACAGAGGCATTCGAATTATATTTTATGGAAAATGGGCCTGACTGGTTTCTGGGGCTTAAACCAAAGAAACGAGCCATGAACAAATTTATCAGTAACATCATCATTTCAGGGAATCCAGAAGGAAAAATCAAAGAAGTAAGCATTTTGGGCGAAGAGATCAAAATTGCAGAAATCAGTTTCCAAAACCACCAATCGCCATCCAAAGAAGAACTAAACAGGGTACATGAAATTTTCAATCAAAAATAGAAGATTCGCCGGCATTTTCTGGGTCTGCCTTATAATTCTTTTGTCTGGCTTCTCATTCATGAAAATCAGAAATGGCTTTAGTATAGAGACAAATATACTGAAAATGCTTCCTTTCGATAATGATAATCGAATTCTTAATGAAGCTTCAGACCGGTTTTCCGAAAAATTATCCCGCAATGTACTGTTCATTGTTTCTCATAAGGATAGAGATACAGCACTGAGTGCTGCCGCTGTTCTGAAGCAGGATTTATCCGCAAACGACCTGTTTCAAGTTCCAAATCAAACTGACTGGTTCGATTTTTATTTTAAATACCGGTTCAGTACAATTCCCTCATCAATGGAATCAGTTTTAAATGAAAACGAGGACTTCGAGTCATTCCGAAGCTATTTCTATAAAAACCTGCTCAGTCCAATGTCAAATATCTATGGAGAGATGCTTAATAAGGATCCGCTGATGCTTTTTCCTAAGTTTGTCGGTTCACTGGCACCACAGCAGAATAAGAACGATTACGAAAATGGAAATATTATAATCGAAGATACTGAATCTACGATTGTGCTGATATCTGCATTTCTCAAAAAAAACGGTTTCGAAAGGGATATCCAAACCGCTTTCAACCGTTTTATTGAATATCAGAAGAATAAGATGAGTACCGTTACAAGTGCGCAGCTTGATTATACAGGGGTGGTTACTTACGCCAACCGTTATGAGGAAAGAGCCAAGTTTGAAACCGGATACATAGGCATTCTTTCTTTTTGCCTGGTTTTTTTATTGATCCTGATCGCATACAGGAGCGTTAAATGTCTTCTTTGGGGCTGGGTTCCCATCATTTCCGCGTTACTGTGCGGACTGGCAGGATCAGTTCTGGTTTTCGACAGAATTCATCTTATATCAATTACTATGGGCACCTGCCTGATTGGAATCAGTATCGATTACAGCTTTCATTATCTTTCTGAGTATGCTTTCTGCAAAGGCAAGTGGGACTCTTCCGTTGGATTGAAGCACATTCTGCCTGGAATCTCCTTAAGTTTTCTCACTACTACAATAGGATATGCAATATTCTTTTTCATTCCATTTACCGGTTTAAGACAGATAGCTGTTTTCACAATTACCGGATTGACCGGGGCATACCTTACAGTGGTGATTTTATTTCCACTGATCTTCAGGAAAAAAGATAATAGTGGAGGCTCATATAAGTACTTCAAACCAATTATTCTGGTGTATTTCAGAGTGCTCGATAGAAGTGCCTTCAGATACACTGCCTTGACACTTCTTTTATTGATAATTATTACAGGTTTGCCCAAACTCACCTTCAGAGATGACATGTCAATATTCGAAATGAAAACCGAGGACCTGGACAAAACTGTGAACAGCATTCAAAAATTGACAGGTACCGAATATGAAAGAGAATTCCTTCTTATTACAGGAGAATCGCAGGAAAAACTTTTGCAAAACATTGAAAATATAACCGGCAAACTCGATCAACTTCAGAAAAACAATGAGATTTCAGGTTACCTGGCATTAACTAAATTTGTACCCAGTATCCGCACGCAAAAAGCAAGAAGCGAAATGCTGGTAAAGAAACTGCAGACTGAAGAAACCAGAATTGCAGCTCTTTTTCTGGAAACCGGATTCAAACCTGAAGTTTTGCAAAATTTAATTAGTGATGTCAAAGAAAACCAGAACAGGTTTATCACTATTGATGAGTGGTTAAACTCTCCGGTTTCTATTGAACACGAGAAGCTGTGGATCGGAAAAATCAAAGATCAATATTTCAGTGCAGTTCTTTTAAATGGAATAAAAAACATGAAAGCATTGGAAAAAATCACCATTGACAAAAACACACATTTAATTAATAATCATTCCAGAATTTCACAACTCATAAAAGATCTCAGAGAGAGCCTAATCATTTTAATTCCGGCCATATATTCAATATTTCTGCTGATTCTGATCATCAGATACGGTTTCAAAAAGAGTCTATCAGTGTTTATTCCTTCTGTAATGACATTATTTCTGACTGTCTCAATTCTATCCCTGTTTTCAATAGAGATAAATATTATGCATATATTGGCAATGATACTGGTACTGGCATTGGGGATAGACTACTCGGTATTTCTGGCAGAATCGATCGAAAACCCGTCAGTTACCTGCATATCAATTGTTTTAGCTTCTGCAACAACAATTTTTTCTTTCGGAATGCTTGCTTTAAGTATGATCCCTGCATTAAAATCCATAGGGTTGACTGTTATTATTGGTATTTCAATAACAATGCTTCTTTCCCCTATAGCTGCTGACAGAAAAAGGATTGTAGGATACTCCAATGAGCTGTAAAATCGATTTCTATATTCTGGCAAATGCACTTGGAACTAGCGCAACAGAGATATTGGCTAATCTGGAAACCGCAAGTGAGAGAACATTTCTAACCGAAAGTGATGAGTATTTCTCAGACCGCAAAGTATTCGTTGGCAGAACCAACATCGATCTGCCAGTGTCTGAAAAACAAAAATATGGAGTGACCGCAAGAAATGATCTTTTTCTCGTATGGGCTTATCTGCAATTGCTGGACAGAGTAGACTTTTTAAAAAATAAATTTGGAGACAGCAGAATAGGAATAGTGTTCGGCACAAGTACATCGGGTATCTATAAGCTTGAAAATGCCGTAATTAATAAAAAGAACGGAAGTTTACCGTCAGACTACCATTATAAGTTTTCTGAAACTGCATATTTCACCAATTATTTGAAAAATGCATTCGGGATCACCGGCCCTGCCTATACTGTGTCTACATCATGCACATCAGGTTTGAAAGCTCTTTCATCTGCAAAAGCTATGCTGGATAGCGGTTTTTGTGATGCGGTTATTACCGGAGGTATCGATACTTTGTGCCGGATGACTGTGAAAGGATTTGATTCTCTTGAACTCCTGTCAAATGGCATCGCTAACCCCATGAGTGCTAACAGAGATGGCATTAATATTGGAGAAGGCGTTGCCATTTGCATTCTGACACGCGAAGGAGGTGGAGTGCAGATTAAAGGGATTGGAGAATCCTGTGATACTTACCATGTTTCTTCACCAGATCCGGAAGGAACCGGAGCATTCAGGTCGATGATGATGGCGATGGAGAATGCCGGATTATCAAAAGAAAACATTGATTATATTCAGCTTCATGGCACTGGTACTCACCTTAACGATATTTCAGAAGCAATAGCGATTTTTAGACGCCGTCCCGAAATTGGTGGCAAAGAAAAGACTTGCTATCTAAATAA
>CAYPMS010000094.1:0-13617 GCA_964411655.1 uncultured Fibrobacter sp. | reverse complement strand
TTTAATAAGAGTGAATTGATGCCATAGATATTACTGTTGTTTTGAAGATACAATATATTCAGAACAACTTTTTGTGTCTCAGAAGTTACATTAGTATATTGATTATTATCACTCTGATACGGGAAAAGTTAATTTTAATCGGTTTTAGGGCTGGTCGATTTTTTCCAGGTAATTATACAATCACTCACAGGCACCACCGGGAGGGTTATGAAAAAGCAATATTGCATGTTATCAATGTTGATTTTCATTCTGATTTTTTCAATAAAACCAATAGTGGCTGATGGTTTTCACAGAAAGATTGATCCAATCGTTTCAACCGAGTGGCTGGCTGCCAATCTGAATAAGGGCATTATTGTTATTGATTTGAGAAATTCTGATGCCTATGCATTGGGGCATATAGCTTCTTCTGTGAATTCTCCGGCTGATGGATGGTGGGTTACCAGGGATAATCTTTTACTGGAACTGCTCGAAGAAGAGGATTTGCGGGCAAAAATCGGTGAACTTGGAATAAACTCTGTTTCCAGAATCGTATTAGCAAACACTGCGGAAAATGATTACGATCGGGCACAGACATGCAGAGTCGCCTGGACCCTTATTTATGCCGGTATTGCCGATGTGGCTATTTTAGATGGGGGATATACCAAATGGATAGCAGAGGGGCGGGCGCTTTCACAGGAAGTTATTACTCCTCAGATCACTGTTTATAATGGCTGCTTTAACAGAGCGGTTTTGGCAAGTAAAAACTTTGTCTCCAGTCATTTATTTTATAGCAGGATAATCGATTCCAGGATTCCGGAAGATTTTTTTGGGATAACTACTCCACCTGAATTTACTGAAAAAAGGGGCCATATCTCAGGAGCTGTCAACCTTCCTGCACCATGGGCTTTTACCAGTGAAGGGTTATATAAAGACCGTGATACGATTGCTGCTATGGCGCGTGGAGTTGTTGGTTTACCTAGCTACAGAAAAAATATCGTTTATTGCGGTGTGGGTGGTTTTGCTGCTACATGGTGGTATCTGTTATCTGAAGTGCTTGGATATCCAAATACCAGTCTTTACGACGGATCTATTCAGGAGTGGACACTTGATCCCAGAGCTCCGGTGCAGAAATATACGTGGTGATTTGTAAATAATGCTGCCGCCACTCTGATTTGCAAATAACATGCAGGCCCCTGGGACTGATTTCAAATGAAGTCGAAAAGAATAATAATTTTTTTTACTGTGGTATTCTTTACCGGTGTTTTACAGGCGGCCAATGTTATAGGATATTTCACCAACTGGGGTATTTACGGGGATCAGCCCTACACCGCCAGGGATGTTCAATACCAGAATCTGACCCACATTCAGTATGCTTTTTTCAAACCTGAGGCAGATGGCAGGATCTCCTCATTTGATGAGTACGCAGATGAACAGATCTTGCTGGGTGAGATGGTGAGGTCTCCGGCAGAATATCACGATTCAACAACTTCCCTTATTTATCTTGCACACAAAAACAACGTAAAAGTACTGGCTTCAATTGGCGGATGGACAGGTTCGTCAGATTTCCCATCTTTGGCCGGATCTGCAGTTTCCAGGTCAAACTTCTGTTCCAATGCGCGTGCCCTGATAGAGCGTTATAATTTTGATGGAATCGATATCGACTGGGAATATCCCTGTTATGAAGTGCATGGTGGAACAGCCGCGGATGCCCAGAATTTCGTGTTACTAATTGCCGAGCTAAGAGATACTCTTGATGCCATGGGCGGCGATAGAAAGCTGATTACACTGGCCATTGCCGGCGGTTCTTATCATGGTAGGAATTTTCTGGTAGAACAGTTTCATTCTGATGTGGATTATATCTCCATAATGACATACGATTATACTGGTGGATGGGATACTCATGCATGGCACAACAGTCCTCTTTACGATTACGGATCTGATGAGAACTGGTCCCTTAGCAGGGCGATGCAATACTATCTACAAAGGGGTGTGCCTGCTTCGAAACTGAATATTGGCATGGCTTTCTATGGGAAAAGCTTTGCCGGATGTCAGGGGCCGAATCAATCGTTTACCAGTGAAGCATCAGGTTCTGTGAACTATTCGGTGCTGATCAGCAAAATTGAATCTGGAGAGTATATCCGATACTGGGATGAAACTGCGATGGTGCCATATTGCCTGTCATCTAAAAACGAATATTGCAGTTTCGATGACACCGTGTCGATCGGCCTGAAGGCAAAATACTGTCTGGAAAATGGCTTTGGAGGTGCAATTATCTGGGAGTTGAAGGCAGGGACCTTACCTGACGGAATGCAACCACTTCTAAGTACTGCTGCCGCGATTCTGATGTCCAGTGTTTCAGTAAAGAAAGATAAATACAGGGCAGTAAATAACCTGGAAAGTATACAGGTGGTAAATAGCATGTCCGGGCCAAAGATTCGATTTAAATCCCAAGGGCCGAAGGGAATCGGCTACGCAGTTTATGAACTTTCTGGCAGGGCAGTTTTAAAAGGGGAAAGATTATTCCATGCAGATAACCATCTGTTCAGTATTCCCGGTATGGAAACTCTTCATTGCGGAAAATATCTGCTAAGAATTGGTGCGGGTGATAAAAAATACAAGGCAGGATTCTGCATAGTTAAATAGGTTCGGAAAGGCATATTCTCTGGAAATTGTCTTGTGTAACTGGTTATCATTTAAATTCAGTGTAGTTGGCTGTGGTCCGATCTCTACCACTAACGAGAAGTGGATTCCGTTATTTGTACCCTCAACCGATTTTCAAAAAGGTTTCCTCTGATAACAACAGGCAATGTCATCTCTATTTCAGGGCAAAGAAAAACTCATGAAACTTTTCCCACCATTCTTTAAGCTGTGTTATTCCCGCTAAATGTACTTCAAAACAGTTTCTGAGATGCCATGGAGAGAGCATATGCCTAACACCTGTCTGGCGTACAATGATGGGTTTAACCGGGTTAATATAGTCTCCTTTCGGAAACAATTGAAATCCGGTTTGAGAGTGCTTTCAGGAGATACTTCAAACGGAAACTGGGCATTGGATGGTACAGAGCCGGGAAATGTTTTTATCGGTTCAGTGTAGGATGTATAGAGCTTCCGGTGAAATCCATTTATGTAGTTTCTTTCTGGTACAGTTGCTGGAATCTTTGTCTGATCTATTCAATTTATTACCTTTACCTGAATTACAAACGCAGTTTGTCCGTTGTTGATCAGATTAAGGTCTGCTTAGTATTAAGCTGGAAAAAAGAAACTGTATTTGGCAAAACACCTGATTTATTTTCTCTCCTTGAATTAATTGATAAAAGAAGATAACATCTGATATTTTAAAAGTATATAAATGGCTTCACTGCTTCAGAAAGGCTGGTATGAAACTGATCTATGGATTAATGCTGTTGGTTATTTTTTCGATTTCCAGCGAAGGAAAACTGCGATTGTATTCACGTGAACTTGCAGAGAAGTATGTTGCAGATTCTCTCAAAAGAATCGATTCCTTGAGGGTGGCAGATTCCATACGGGTTGCGGATTCGCTTATGATTAATCGTTATCAAAGGGCAGAAGTTGAAATCAGAGAGGATATGGTCAGAAAAGAGAAGGAAATGGAGATTTATAAACCGGTAGAAACCGATTCAAGTGAACGGATATTCCGGGATAGTGTAGACATATTTTCTGCAAGGACGATAAAGATTGATGCAAACAATCAGTATGCCCTTGTCATAGACAGCCTTCAGCACAGAATGGACAGTATATGCAACAGTATCCATGATAATGATCCCTGGTTTAAAAACATGAAGTCCTTTCCAATATCTGAGAAGATACGGTATATGAAATTTCTAATGCAGCATAATTACAAGGATAGTGCATCGATTCTGGTTTGCTGTAACCAGCTCTCAAAGATGTATTCAAGCCGGATAGATCTGCTGACAGCCATTAAAAACTCACAGACTCATAATACCAGAAATTTTGTTAATTACCGTATCGAGAATATCAGAAGGCAAATGTCAGAGATTGGCGATTTCATTGTTGCACTGAGTCCGAATATACCTTATCATCTTCAGCGGCAAAGCAGCTCAGGTGAGCAATAACCAACCTGAGCTCTCCGTAAGAGACTTTATCACCAAAATGTTCTTTTGCAACAGAAATCTTTCTGGATTCATGAGTCAGGAAATAGTCGATTATTTCCGAAACTTTTTCGGCAGGCATAAATTGGTCGATGGAAAGTTCACCTGTGGTGATAAAATGTGACATGTGTTCTTCGATGGTTGAAAGGGTCAGGTTTCTGTGTGCTGCTATTTCCTGAAGTGTTTTGCCTTCTTTAAACAGGTCAAGACTTATCTGCCTAGTATTTAGTTTTATTTTTTGCCGCTCTTCAGGCAGATCCTTATTGATACTATACTGGATATTTGCATCCCTGCAATAGCTTTCAATGATATCCAGAATCTGTGAACCGAATACTTTGAGCTTACTTTTACCAATCCCTTTGATACTTTTAAGTTCTTTAAGGGAGGAGGGCAGCCGGGTGCATATTTCCACAATTGTTTTGCTATTCAAGATCATATATTCCGGGCAATCATAATGAGAGGCCATTTGTGACCTCCAGTGCCTGAGCTTTCGAAACAGAGACGGGTGTGAATTTTCATCAGAAATGGTATTGGATTGCGTATCCTTAACAGATACAGGTTTTTCGATTGCAGCCTCTGATCTGGCTTTTAGGAAAGCACCAATAGAAAAATTCTCCCTGCATGCTTCCAGACAGGAAATTTTAGTGTTATACAGATCATTAAGTTTCTTTATACTGTCTGCAAAGGACTTTATGATTTCTTTGTTGTCGATCTTTATTTCACCTGCGGACAGTAAGAAACTACCAATACTGGTCTGAACTTTCTGAATAAAATAGGGAACAGCCTTTTTAATGCGTTCTTTGAGCTGTTCATTTTTTTCCACATCAGGTTCCTGAGACAGAAGAGAAATGATCTGGAAGTCGAATTTTTCAGAGACGTCAAAAATCTCAGCCTTCGCAGATGCTGCATGCCTGTTCAACGAAAGAATGGTATTTTGTAAAATGTCTTCTCTGCTTTGATTGATCAGCTTTAAAAAGTAGTTGATCTGCCGATACAGTGCAGAGAAATCAAAGAGTTCTTTAAGCAGTTTTTGCTGATAAGCCAGAGATGCTTTTTTCAGTTGAAGTTCTCCGGGCTGATTATTCTGAATATTTCTGGTAAATTGAGAGACTGAGGAATCACTTATGAGTACACGTGGAGAGATGGGGCTGGTTAAATTCAATCCTTCAAGGGTTTTACACCTGCTTAAGGCTACATAAATCTGGCCATGGGCAAATGCGGCTCCTGCATCGATAATTACTTTGTCAAATGTAAGCCCCTGGCTTTTATGTATGGTAATAGCCCAGGCCGCCTTTATCGGGTACTGGATAAAGGAACCAATCTCTGTCTCCACAATCTCATTTGTTTCATGATTAAGTTCATACTTGATATTTTGCCATGTTTCCGGTCCCACCTTTATGATCTCTTTATCATCAGGGCAATTTACATAAATCATATCGTTCTCTATTGCTTCAACCTTGCCGATCTTGCCATTAAAGAAACGTTTTTCCTGAGAGGAGTCATTTTTAATAAACATCACCTGGGAGCCAGTCTTAATCTCCAGCTCAAAATCAGTGGGATAGGAGTATTCAGGGAATTCCCCTTCTATTTTCGCGGTAAATTTGTGGGATTTACCGGGGAGCTTTCTCATCCTTTCTTCGTTAATTCTCTTTGCCTGATAATTATGGGTAGTAAGGATAATACATCCCTCGGTATTGATATCGAGTCCTGGCTGATATCTTCTGTTGAGTTGATTCAGAGTGTCCGGGTTTTTGTCGCTATAACGGATCTTATTTAACAGATCGATAAATTTTTGATCAGTCTGACGGTAAATCTTTTTCAGTTCTATTGTAATGTAGTTTGACCGCTGCAGAGCCCTGCTTCCGAAAAAGAATGGAGTATCATAATACTGTTTAAGAATCTCCCATTCATCATCTTTGATTACAGGAGCAAGCTGCTGGAGATCTCCGATCAGCAGCAGTTGAACTCCGCCAAAAGGCATATCATTTTTTCGGATCCTTCTGAGTTGCTCATCTATTCCATCAAGCAGGTCTGCTCTAACCATGCTGACCTCATCGATTACTATCAGATCAAGACTTCTTACAATATTCAATTTTTCACGGCTGAACCTATGGTATCTGCCTGAATCGCGTTTCCCAGGTTGAGTATTGGAAATTCTCACTGCAGATGTGTCCGGGACCCACGGACCGAAAGGCATTTGAAAAAAGGAGTGTATTGTTACTCCTCCGGCATTAATTGCAGCCACACCCGTGGGGGCAAGCACTACCATTCTTTTAGGCGAATGTTTCCGGAGATTGCGAAGAAAAGTGGTTTTTCCGGTACCTGCATTTCCGGTCAGAAAAACGTTTTCTGAGGTGTATTGCAGGAAGCCAAACGCAAGATTCTGCTCAGGGTTATCGTTTTCTGGATTAATCACAGTTTCCCACTCCATCTGCTTAGTTATCCCTGATCTGAATAAAAAATCAACTGGTTTTTACAATAAGTGAGCAATAGAGAGTTTCAGATTTGACAGAGAACATATCAGGCATGTTCTTTCAATATAAATTGTGATGAGGAAGAAACCGAAAAAACATATAAAAAAGATTAAAAACTAGAATGTATGACGAAATGTATTAAGTGATAAGTGCAGTAGTCCGGCAAGTTATGACTCAACAAACGTAAACTGAGCCGTTCTCCAATCGAACACCTTTTTTTATCCTAAATTCCGCAGTTGAGGTGGATGCAGATGCACAAGATATTGAGATGATAGGCTTTGAACGCGGTGCAGGCCTTATCGACACGGTGATAAGGTCAAACCGCGTGAATGGCTTAGCGTTCAATAGGTTATGCATATGCGCCGCGTTCAACTGCGGATTTTAGGTTTATTCCGAAGATTGTATGCCTGTCAAAATTAAGGTAGATTCTACCTGTTGAAGGAGGTCACCTTATGCCGAACATTTTCAGCTACCAGGATTACAGGCAGTGCTGCAAAACGCAATATGATGTTCTGTTTTTTTAAGACTGCTGTTTACATTAGCAGCGCGGGATTATTGACCAGGTAAAATGGGAAACTGCTCGATTTTGTCATTTTTAAGCATTTGAGTAGCAATACGGAAAACATAGTAGTTGATTCTGCGTATCTCCTCAAGAAGATCGCTGTGGATAGCGGTTGTCTGTAAGGACTCCGGTTTTCGGAGGTAAAGCCGATCCATGTGATGCTCAAAAAGCTGGTCATAAATTCTGTACACCTCTTTTTTCCTCTGAAAGACTGTACTTGCCAAAAGCGGATCGTTGAGAACAAATGCTGCAATTACCTCTTTTAAATTGGTAATGGTTATTTCAAAGAAATCTATTATTTCATGCTTTCCTTCTTCAGAAAGTGGAAGAGGGCTGAACTCTATCTTCTCTGAAAGTCGAGCAATTCCCTTTGATGCCAGATCTCCAATATGTTCAAGATCTGTAGTAACCATGATTAACTGATAAGCTTTAAATGCCTGTTCAGGATTAAGTTCTTCCCGTGAAATCCTGGTGAGAAATGTAATAATACTTTGATGATAAAAATCAACTTCGTTATCAGTTTCCACCAGCAGGTTCTTTCTGTTTTGTTCATACTTTTCTATAAGATTCTTGCATTGCTCTACCATCATGGTTACCTTCTCAGACATGTGCTCAATTTCCTTTGTTGCCTGTGACAATGCCAGAACCGGTAATGATAGTGTCTGTTCATTCAAAAATAGAGTGCGGTATTTATGCTGTTCATTCCTTTCTGATTTGACGATCTTTAGGATAAGTCTTTCGAAGAGTGGAAGAAAGGGAAGAAATAGAATCGAGATAATAATATTGAAAAAAGTGTGAAATGCTGCTATCTGTAATGAGACAGATGATCCACCTAAGTAGGGATCTATATATCTTACCAGTCCGGCAAAGGGGAAAATCACTGCAATGCCCAGCAGTTTGAAAAGAAAATGAGCCCAGGCGACCCGTAAACCTTCAAGTTTACCATTAAGAGTGGAAAGGAAAGCTGTTAAACAGGTTCCCAGGTTTGCACCCATGATCACAGGAAAAAAATTAACCGCAGATGGCATCCATCCGGCTCCAGTACTGTATGCCTCCAACAGAGTGATAAGAATCGCAAGAGTTGCTGCACTGCTATGGATTATTGCAGTAATAAGAGTCCCCGTTAAAAGACCATACCAGGGATTGGTCAGACTGTCATGCATCCATTTTTCAAATTGAGGCAGACTTCTTAAGGGCGCAACACTTTGAGTCATCATATACATGCCAAAAAAGATAAACCCCAGTGCCATAATCAGTTTACCATATGCACTGAATTTCTGGTTTTTCCCATTAAGGGTGGAAAAAAAACCGACAGCGATCATCAACGGTGCAATCTGGTAAATTTTAAAGGCAAAAAGCTGAACGGTAAATGTGGTTCCAAGATCAGAGCCAAGGATCATCCCCAACGATTGTCCAAGTGTTAAAAGGCGGGCACTGGCAAAACTCACTAACATCACAGTGGTAGCAGTGGAAGATTGTGTGATGAGAGTAATAACAACCCCGGCCAGATAGGCACTCAAACGATGACGGGTGATGATATTGATCAGTTTCCGAAGATCGGACCCGCCAACAGAACGAAGGCTCTTTTCACCCTGCTGCATTCCATAAAGGAAGATTGCAAGTCCACAGAAGAGAGAAAAAAGGTCAAATATTGAAAATGACTGGTCCATGATATTTCAGAAAAGGGGTTAAATTTTCATAAATATCACTAATTATACCATAAACATAAGTCAGATTGTAATAAGATAAAGGGCAGTTAAATTGCAGATCTGTTGCTAATAGATTCTGATAATATCAGAAACCTGCCAGATTATGATATGCGAGTGATAATATACCTTGCCAGATCGTTAAGGAGCTCTCCTTTTTTCCCCAGAAATTCAATGTCGGAACAGGCCTGATCAATCAGTTGCTGAGCGTATTGTCTGGATTGTTCTATACCGCAGATTGCAGGGAAAGTGGCCTTACCGTTTTCTCTGTCACTTCCGGCATCTTTACCTAACTGTTCAGTAGTGCTTTCTTCATCCAGAATATCATCGACTACCTGAAAAGCCAGACCCACACGCCTTCCAAATGAAGTGAGCCTGTCAAGGTCTTCCTGGGCAGCATTGGCCAACATCGCTCCGATTCTTATAGAGGAGCAGATCAGAGCGGCGGTTTTATTGAGATGGATATATTCAACGACTTCACGGGTAACCGTTTTACCCTCAGATTCGATATCTACCACCTGTCCACCAAGCATACCATTGGTTCCAAGTGCTTTGGCTATCTCTGCTATGATATCGACCCTACCGGTTCTTGTCAGAATTTCAAAAGCTGCAATGCAGAGAGCATCTCCACCCAAAACAGCCAAAGCTTCATTGAATGCTTTGTGCGCAGTTGGTTTCCCTCTTCTGAAATCATCATCATCCATACAGGGGAGATCGTCATGGATAAGCGAAAATGTGTGGAACATCTCAAGTGCAGCCGATGCCAAAAGGGGATGCTCATCTCCAAATTTTCCACCACAAGCCTCATAGGTAGCCATTAAGAGACATGGTCTTATTCTTTTCCCACCGGCAAATGTGCTGTAGCGCATCAGGCGGTGAATAGAATCAGGGTAAGTGGTTTCTGAAGGAAGTACTTTATCGAGGGTAGCGTCTATGGCAATTGATACTTTTTTAGAATATTCTTTCAGGTTACTCATCCTGGTTCTCTCCGGCTAAAAAGGATTCAAGCGTCAAACCAAGCACCCGTTCCATAAACTCTCCGTTTTCTCCTTTGAATAATTCCTTTACTTTTCCCTGAGCGTTTTTCAGATGAGAGTCACATCTGCGTATCAGATGTACCCCGTTTTCAAAATAATGAAGAGCTTTCTCCAGGCTGAGATCATCCCGCTCAAGTTCTTCTACCATTCTTTCGAGTTCAGCTACAGACTGTTCAAAGGACATCTCCGAGATAGCAGAGAGATCAAGGGATAATAACTGCTGCGATTTTCGGCTTCTGGTTTTATTTTCTTTCATAAAGCAAACTTTCGTATTTAATCTAATTTACTGCATTCTGCATGTCAAAAGGCGGTATCTGATTTGTTGTCGCTGTCAACAGAAATTATGCTTCCCAGGGCTGAACCGGAATAGAAACGAAGCTTCACCATCTCTCCGGGAATTAGTTCACTGGAACGGCGAACTGTTTTTCCATTCCCTTTTGATACCACAGCATAACCTCTGGCCAGCACCGAAAGAGGACTGAGTGAATTAAGCCTTGATGCAGCAGATGATAAGCGGGTAATATCCCGCTTGAGTATCGTTGCAAAACTTCTTGAACATCGTTGTTCAAGATCATCACAATACTGGCTCGACTCCAGAAGCATTCGTAAAGGTCGACGGAGTGCATTTCTATTAATCAGTCCATCATACCGATTCTGTATTCCAAGAAAATATCTCTGAAAAGCAATGCTGAATCTATCGACATAAGCAGAAAAATATCTTTGATTTTCCCTGTTATCAGCAACCACCATTTCTGCGGCTGCAGATGGGGTAGGAGCTCTCAGGTCGGCAACAAAATCTGCAATAGTGAAATCGATTTCATGGCCTACAGCAGAGATAACCGGTATTTTTGACTCGTATATTGCCCGGGCGACGATCTCCTCATTAAATGCCCACAGATCCTCGATCGAACCTCCGCCCCGGCCCGCAATGATACAGTCTACTTTGCCATAAGCATTAAAATCGCGAATTGCTGCAGCTATTGAAGCTGCGGCTGTTTCCCCTTGTACTGCGACATCTGCAATGATGATATCGGTTTGAGGTGCCCGCGATGATACAACACGTACTATATCCTGGAAAGCTGCCCCGCGCTTTGAGGTTACTACTCCCAGGGTGGATACAGTAGCAGGAAGAGGTTTTTTATGTGAAATGTCAAATAAACCTTCCTGTTCCAGTTTCTCTTTAAGTCTTTCAAAAGCCGCATGGAGAGCACCACATCCCAAAGGCTGCATCCGGTGTACATCCAGCTGATAATAGCCACCCTTCTGATAAACACGTATGGACGCTATAGCTATCACCGCATCTCCATCCTGAGGCTTGAAGGTGAGCTGCTGAGCCGAGCTTCTCCAGATTACAGCAGGAATCTGTGATTCCTGGTCTTTTAATCGGAAATAGCAGTGTCCGCTGGAGGATGGCTTCCAATTGGAGATCTCTCCTTCCACCCATACAAGAGTATTACCGGATTCCAGCAGAAGTGAAATTCCTTCATTGATTTCACTTATAGTATATGGACGATCGGATTGTTGCGGGGAAAGAAACTCAAAAGGCACATTCATTTAAAAACAACCCGTTCATAAATTCTGGATATGTAAACTGCTTTTCCGGAATTATCGTCGATATCGATTATGACTCCATTAAGCAGAGGACTGGATTCTGAAGGTTCAAAGCGCACAGGAGTCTGTAAAAGAAACTTTCGAATCACTAATGCGTTTTGCATGCCGATCACAGAATCCTCAGGACCGGTCATCCCTGCATCACATATAAAGGCGGTTCCGCCAGGCAGAATCTTTTCATCTGCAGTCTGTACATGAGTGTGGGTACCTATAACTGCACTTACTCGACCATCCATATACGCTGCAAAAGCAATTTTCTCACTGGTTGCCTCTGCATGAAAATCGACAAGGATAACCGGAGTGGTTTCCCGGATCTTTTGGACTGCTGCATCGGCGGTGCGGAAAGGACAGTCAAGGGCCTGATTGAAAAATGTTCTCCCCTGAAGATTAAGCACCCCTATCGTGCGATTATCGGGAAGAGTATAAATGGTAAATCCCTTGCCTATATTACCAGGAGGATAATTAAAAGGCCTGAGCACATTCGGATCATCCATAAAACCATACTCATTGTCTGGGATTGTAAATGAATGATTCCCGCCGGTAACCACATGTATACCATATTTACGGAGCTTTTTAAACAGTTTACCGGTAAGGCCTTTTCCCCCGGCAGCATTTTCACCGTTGCCTATACAGACATCTATGGCATGCTCTTTAATAAGCGAAGGGAGGCGCTCTGCGAGAATACGCCTCCCGACATTCCCAAAAATATCACCAATAAAAAGTACCTTCATTATTTAGCGTACTCAGTGTATCTGCTTTCTCTGATAATGGTGACCTTGATCTGTCCGGGATATTCCATCTCGTCCTGAATTTTCAGGGCAATCTGTCCGGCCATCTCTTCGGCTTGAGCGTCATTGATTGTTTCCGGTTCGACCATACATCTTATTTCACGGCCAGCCTGAATAACATAGGATTTACTTACTCCTCTGAAGGAATCTGCGATTTCTTCCAGTTTAGTGAGACGATTGATGTAATTGGTCAGGGTTTCGCGACGAACACCCGGTCTGGTGCTGGAGATTGTATCTGCAGCCTGAATAAGAATCGGGTAAACCGAGATAGGGGGTACATCCTCGTGGTGAGCAGCAATCGCATTACAGATGATTTCATTTTCATTATTTTTAGCGGCCAGGTCTGCACCCAGTTCAGAATGGGTACCTTCAGTTTCTCTGTCAATAGCCTTACCGATATCATGAAGCAATCCGGCACGTACTGCGATTTTTGGATCCAGACCCAGCTCTGATGCCATCAGACCAGCCAGAATTGCTACTTCCTTACTGTGCTGAAGAACGTTCTGCCCATAGGAGGTTCTGTATTTTAACCGTCCCAGCATTTCAACCAGTTTCGGTTTGAGTCCATGAATATCCAGCTCGAAAATTACTTCCTCGGCCGCTTCTTTCATTATTTTTTCGAGCTCTTTTTCACTCTTTTTGATGAGCTCTTCGATACGGCCCGGATGAATTCTTCCATCTGTGATCAGTTTTTCAAGAGCCAGCCTTGCGATTTCTCTACGGATAGGGTCAAAGCCGGAAAGGATAACTGCCTCAGGGGTATCATCTACTATAACATCTATTCCAGTAGCTTCTTCGAATGACCGGATATTGCGCCCCTCACGCCCAATGATTCTTCCCTTCATCTCATCGTTTGGAAGATGGACCACAGAAACGGTTGATTCCACGGTGGTGTCTGCAGCACAACGCTGAATTGCCTGAACGATAATCTCCTTTGATTCACGTTCCGCATCGGATTTAGCCTGGTCCTTAATCTCTTTGATCATTTGGGCACATTCATAACGAACCTGATTCTCCAGATTCTCCAGTAAGAGCTTTTTGGCTTCTTCCTGAGTCATGTGGGAAATTTTTTCCAGTTTTTCGTTCTCCTGGGCGATAAGCCGGGTTAATTCGTTGTCTTTGGTGCGCAGAGTTTTTTCTTTGGTGTTAAGAAAGCTTTCCCGGGCAGCAAATTCGGATTCCCGTTTTTCTATAAGGTCTTCCCGCCTTTTCAGATCAAGATCCAGCTCTTTAAGTCGTTGTTGTTCCTGACGGATACTTTCTCTGGTTCTGGTGGCTTCTTTTTCAAATTCTGTTTTGGCTTTGAACCACTCATCCTTTGCCTCAAGAA
>CAYPMS010000093.1:3002-14002 GCA_964411655.1 uncultured Fibrobacter sp. | reverse complement strand
TCGATGTCATCGATAATGTGGGCTATTATTCATTGGAATGCTGGGGTGGTGCCACATTTGATGTCTGCCTTAGATTTCTCAGAGAAAATCCCTGGGAACGGCTCAGATTAATTAAGGCCAAAGCCAAAAATACCCCTTTGCAGATGCTGTTGCGGGGGCAGAATCTGGTAGGCTATAGAAATTATGCTGATGATGTGGTTGACCGCTTTATAGCACTTGCTTGTGAAAATGGCATAGATATTTTCCGGGTCTTTGATGCACTAAATGATACACGTAATCTGGAAGCTGCAATAAAGGCTGTAAAAAAACATGGCGGGCATGCTCAGGGAACTCTCTGCTACACAATTTCTCCTGTGCATACTATAGAAAAATACGTCAAATATGCAAAAGAGCAGAAAGACCTGGGGATTGATTCTCTGTGCATCAAAGATATGGCGGGAATCCTTTCTCCTATCGGTGCAGAACGTTTGGTCAAAGCCCTTATAAAAGAACTGGACATCCCTATCCAGCTTCATTGTCATGCTTCCAGTGGTATGGCTATGGCCACCTATGTCGAAGGTGTTCGGGCCGGGGCCGGGGCTATTGATTGCGCAATTTCTTCCATGGCTGGTTTCTCTTCACAGCCACCGGTGGAAACGATGGCCGCAATCTTTGCAGAAACTAATTATTCAGCGGATCTGGATATAGAGGCTTTGGAAAGGGTGGCAAAATATTTTGAAGAACTTACACCTTCCAGAAGACAATCCATTGCTTCTCAGCAGTTCATTGATCCGGGAATTCTTATTCACCAGATCCCTGGAGGAATGATCTCCAATTTCCGTTCTCAACTTGAGATGCAAAATGCTTTGGATAAACTTCCCGATGTGCTGGCTGAAGTAGCACGGGTAAGGGAAGACCTGGGGTATCCTCCTTTGGTTACTCCTACCAGTCAGATAGTTGGCACTCAGGCTGTTATGAATATCATTTCCGGTGAAAGATACAAGATCATTCCAAATGAGGTGAAGGATTACGCTCGGGGAATGTATGGAAGACCTCCGGCTAAAATCTCTGAAACCTATCTTAAAAAATTCCTGGGTGATGAAAAACCTATCGACTATCGTCCTGCTGACAAGATTAAACCCATGCTGCCTAATGCCACAGAGGGTATAGATCCTAAACTGATAGAACATGAAGAGGATATCATCTCTTATGTAATTTTACCCGAACCGGCACTGCAATTTTTCAAATGGCGTGCACTTCCTCCTGAACAACGAACCGAAACTCCTGCTGATCTTGAGATAAAGAAGATGAAACAGGAAAACAAGGAAGAACAGGTTGCTGTTCCAACTGCAGAAAAGGAAAATGTCGCTGCTACCTCAGCACAGGAAGTATCTCTTCCTGTAAATTTCCAGGGAGTTGCCAAAGAATTGCTGGAGAAAATCGAAGGCTTGTCTCTTGAGGAACTTATTTTCCGTAAGGGAGAGTTTACTTTAGCAGTAAGGGCTTCTTCTGCGGTTTCAATGCCTGTTGTACAAAGCACAAAACCTGCTCAGCCAGCTGCTATTACTCCGCCTCCGGCTATAAGGGCTACAATAGAGCAGCCTGCAACCAGAGTTCCTGCTGAAACCAAAACCGAATATAAAAAGACAATTAATGCTCCACTGGTTGGTACATTTTATACTTCACCTGGTCCCGGAAAACCTAAATTTGTAAATGAAGGTGATAAGGTGAAAAAAGGCGATAAGATTTGTACTGTTGAAGCCATGAAACTATTCAACGAAATTGCCGCACCTGTAGATTGCAAGATAATCAAATTCCTGGTCAAGGATGGCACTGTAGTTCAGAAAGACACTCCCTTAGTGGCCATTGAAGAAATATGATGTTTTTTGGGGGGGCGGTTCAGTTTGCCCCTCCTATTTTGCAATTTCAACCCCTGTCAATTCAAAAAACATTCCTTTTTTAAAATTTCAAAATCCTGTTTTGCGCTTTGTGCTTTCCACCGAAACACATTTAGTTTTTACCGGATGCGATATCAAAGAAAATGGAGACTTTTTCAATTTCTTCGGGGAATATTTTCATCGTTGCCTCAATATCCTCATCTTTGAGCATCAGTTGGGATTTACTGGCACTGTCCAGTTCAGGTGATCTGTAGTTTTTATCGATAGACATGCCACATTGATAGCAGAGCCAGTCTGCAAGATGGATCAGGCTTATTATATCCTGATGCTGTGGATCATTGATTATCTGGTGATGATGGACAAGAGGTAATTGGATTTCTGCCGGCAGGCTCCATCCGCTGGTAAGCCATTCACTAACCTGAGTATGATTAAATCCAAATATCTGTTCTTCTGCTTTGTGGAGACAGATTTTCTGCTTACGAGCCAGCTCCAGTGATTTATGAAAATCCTCGTGCAGGTACTGTTCCATAACTACTTTTCCGATGTCGTGGAGAAGACCTGCGCAGAATGCTTCTTCAGGATCAAACATGATAAACTTTTTAATTTTGTTGGTCAGGATCTTACAAATAAGGCCACAACTGAGAGAATGCAGCCAGAATGCTTTTCTATCAAAAAGAGCAGCTGTTTTACGGCTCTCGGGAAACATGTCAAAGACGGTCAGGCTTAGAACCATCGTGTTTATAACCTTCAGCCCCAGAATTACCACTGCATGATTAATATTGGTTATGGTGCGTGGTATGCCGTAAAATGCACTGTTTGCCAGGCGAAGAACTTTGGAGGTGAGTGCTAAGTCTTGACCCACAATAAAGGCGATGTCGCTGGATGAGGTTAGCGGATCATTGATTATCTTTATAAGGCGTGTCGCTACCTGCGGTAGTGTTGGCAGATTTGCAACATGCTGGATTCTTTCTTTAAGGTTTTCATTGATCTGCATTAAAATTTTCCGGTTAAAAAACAATAAGATATTGCAAAATATGAAGTAAATGCAATTACGATATTCTAAATTATATTTGTATGAACAGTACTTTTAAAGACAATTCTTGCTGATATATATTTGCATTGCCTTTTTTTGAGAAGTTATTTTGAAGTTTTGATTTTTAAATAAGTTAATGGGTTAAATAGTCTCCTGGGGTCCAACTGATGAGTTTTTCACCGAAAGTTTTTTTTTGCTTTCTTTTCTTTCTTCCTGTTTTTTTATCCGGATATGCCTATGAGCAACCTGTAATCAATCAGAATGGCCATGTAGGTATTTTCCGGGTATACTCTGCCAGGAGCCTGGGTACTACCCGTTTGTCCTTTAATTTCCAGTCCGATTTAGCTTATGATAAAAAGTACCTGTCTCAATTCATCGACAAGAAAAGTCTCTATTTAGACGATGCAAATTTTTATGATGATGATTTCGATACTCTCTTTCCTGATCCTACCATCTTCAACATGAGATTAAACACCGCTTATGGTATCACCAGTTTTCTGGATCTGTCATTTATGCTTCCGGTTTATTTTGACCTTCTCAGTTATAGAAAAAACCAGTGTGGCTTTGGTGATATTGAAACTGGTATAAAACTGCGGATTCCAGGAGATGAAGAGCGGCTTTTTCAGGCTGCATTTCTCTCGATGTTTAGTATTCCAACCGGAGATCGTCAGAAAGGTTATTTCCCAAGAAATACTTATTACTTTACTGAATACTCAACCGGCGATTCGGTTGAGGGCAATGACTCTATTGTCGGCTGCTATACTTCAGATAAAATGGAAACATTTCTGGCTTTGCTTTTTTCCTTTGAATGGAAATACCTGCTCTTTCATATCAACTCAGGTATAAGATTAACCCATAATAAAAAACTTGATGAGCTTTTCGTGCTGGGGACTGCCATTGAATACCATCCATCAAAGTACGTGACCCTTTTTACAGAATTAAGCTCGTTTATGCGTTTTTCTACAGTCAGTAATGGTTTCAGTATGGCTGATGATCCATTTAGGATTACTCCTGGAATCAAACTGAATTCAAGTAACGGTATGAATTTTACTCTGGCTGGAAGTTTCCGGTTATCATCGGGTAAAAAATTCTCATACTATGCACTTGACCAGAGTGGCCGTCATTTCGTTACCGGAATCGAACCTTCCTGGCAGATTTCTGCTCAGATAGGATGGAATGGTACATTAAAGCCTCAGGACAGGGACAAAGATTTTATCCTGGATAAGTTCGATGCCTGCCCGGAGATATCTGAGGATCTCGATAATTATGAGGATAGTGATGGTTGCCCTGATCTGGACAACGATCATGATGCTATCCCGGATTCTCTGGACAAATGCCCAACAGAGGCTGAGGACTTGGATGGCTTTGAAGATGATGATGGTTGCCCGGATCCTGATAATGATCAGGATAGGGTAATTGATTCTGTTGATCAGTGCCCAAATCAGAAGGAAGACCTGGATGGCTACAACGATTTTGATGGTTGCCCTGATTATGATAATGATAATGATGGTGTACCGGATTCTTTAGACAGGTGTCCTGGTGTAGCTGAAGACAGGGATGGTTTTGAGGATGATGATGGTTGTTCTGACCTGGACAACGATCTGGATGGAATTCTTGACAGTCTCGATAACTGTCCTGATACTCCTGGAGTCGCCTCTGAAAATGGTTGTCCTAAGAGTAAACCGGAACCTAAAGAAATCAGGAGAGGAAGAGTCATTCTCAGGGGGGTGGATTTTACCCGGGGAAGCTCAACACTGTCTACAGGAGCAATGGAGGTTTTGGATCAGGTTTATGAATCGCTTATGGCTTATAAAGAAATTAGACTGGAAATTCAGGCGCATACCGATAATTCAGGAAATTACGACAGTAACCTTAGAATATCACAAAGCAGAGCCGATGCCTGCAGGGACTATCTGATACAGAAAGGTATCGATGCTCAGAGACTACGGGCAATAGGCAAGGGACAGAATGAGCCAATCGCCGATAATTCATCTGCTTATGGACAACAACTCAACAATAGAATAGAATTACATCGTATAGACTAATTCAAATAAGGGGGCTATAGATGGGACTACCCGCAACGGCAAGGAATGCGGTTAAATTGATCTCTCTGAGTGTCATCATGATGAACCTTACTGCTATTGCTGCTTACAATACCAATGGCGAGCTGGGAGTTGTAAGAACTTACAGCGCCAAAACAAGTGGAAAAGCAACCATGAATGTAGGCGCGGGAATTTCATTTGATCAATCTTCAGAGTACCTGAAAGGACCCAGTGACGGTAATGAGCCGGTAAAGGACAATTACGGAAAAACCATCTCAGATCTGGAAACTTCACGGTTATTATCCTCAAATGCTTTCCTGGCTTTTGGAGTGCTTAATTTCTGGGATATTGCTGTCAGCTTACCAATTTACTATGACTGGTCAGGTATCGAAAAGCTTAATGAGGGCGGAATAGGAGATCTGGAAATATCCACTAAGATCCGAATTCCAACTGCCAGTAAAATCTTTTATCAGGCATATCTGGCTTCTGTTGCAATTCCCACAGGAATGAGGAAAAATGGTTTATTTCCGCGTCATCAGTATTATTTGAACCAGGATATCAACCCTGCAAAGTCTTTCTATACAGCTTCAGTGCCAACTTTCAAAGCGGAATTCCTGCTTACCTGTGATCTGGGTGGGGCTTTCGAAAAAGTTCCTTTGCAATTCCATTTAAATGCAGGTGGTGTACTCTCGGGTGTTGATCAGAATAATACTATAATTGCAGGGTTTGCATTCGAATATGCACCTGTATCATTTTTTTCCATTTTTACAGAGTTATGGGGTGAAACAAAGGTTGACAACTTCTCAACAGGAAATTTCCGGTCCGATCCCATTTACTGTTCACCAGGAATCAAATTTACGACTCCTTCCGGTGTTTATATGAAGCTGCTCGGAGACATTTCCCTTTCTTCCAGCAGATCCGATGATCGGCTCAACTGGAAACCATCTAGTGGTGCAGGGGCTGGATACCAATATTCTACATCTGTTTTGCCAAAATTCGGAGCACAGTTTCAAATCGGATGGAACGGATTTCTGGCAGTGCAGGATGATGACCGGGATGGAATAAAAAACGACAAGGATCGATGCCCTCAGGATCCGGAAGATATCGATGGTTTTCAGGATGAAGATGGCTGTCCAGATCCGGATAACGATAATGATGGAATCCCGGATCTGAAAGATAAATGCCCCAAAGACCCTGAGGACAAAGATGGTTTTGAAGATGAAGATGGGTGTCCTGATCTGGATAATGATGGTGATGGAATTCAGGATCTGAAGGATCAGTGTCCCAATGTTGCTGAGGATTTTGACGGTTTTGAAGATAACGACGGTTGTCCTGATGCGGATAATGACAAGGATGGCATCCCTGACAGCCTGGATAAATGTTTAAACGAAGCTGAAGATTTCGATGGTTTCGAAGATAAAGATGGATGTCCTGAATTGGATAATGATAAAGATGGAATTCCGGACCTGAAGGATAAATGCCCCAATGAACCGGAAGTCTTCAATAACTTTCAGGATGACGACGGTTGTCCTGATACTTTGAAAAAAGAACCTGATATGCCCAAACAGCAGACTATTCAGGGCATTCTCTTTAAAAGCGGCAGCCCGGAGATGACCTTTGAATCATATCAACACCTGGAGCCTGTAATTAAGCAGCTAAAACAGTATCCAGAAGTTGAAATTGAAATCAGAGGACATACCGACAGTTATGGTAATTACAATAAAAACATGACGCTTTCACAGATGAGAGCCGAATCGGTTCGTCAATATATGATCTCAAAAGGAATCGAGCCTGCAAGAATTCGTGCTGTTGGTTTTGGCTCATCCAGTCCTATTGCTGATAACAGAACTGCAGCAGGAAGAGCGATTAACAGACGAATTGAAGTGATCAGGACTAAATAAAGTAAACAGGTGTATCTTTTTTAACAGGTCTGTTTGACAACAGGCCTGTTTTTTTTTAACCAGAGGGTCTACTTATCTGTACAGGATTTGACGGTGAAAAGAATTCTGCCTGGAAAAAAGGGGTGCTGTTTAACTGGGATGATTTCTATTGTTTCCCTTTTGATTTTGCACCAGACCTGTCTGGCCGAACAAAAGCTTTCCAAATCGTTATCAGAGATATACTCTTCCGATACTACAGTAAAAGTATGGGTTTTTTTCACCGATAAACCTGAAAGACCTTCTGGGAACCTTGTTACTGCCAGAGCCCTGAGCCGGCGAAAACGATGCAATTTTTCCTCTTCAGAGGAGATGGATTATCCGGTTTCACCGAAGTATCTACAGCGTGTGCAGAGGACCGGGGCTGCCTTAAATCATGTATACAAATGGGAGAATTGCGCCTCTTTTTATGTGCACGCTTCCAGACTGTCTGAGATTGCCGCTTTGCCAATAGTAAAAAAGGTTCAGCCGGTTTTCACTTTTCGTAATAAATTCAGGGGATCCGAAAAAGGTTTGCAAAAAAGGGGATTGGCCGATAGTTTGTACGGTTGGTCCTATTCTCAGCTGAAAAAGATAAATGTTCCTGCGGCGCACGATTATTTATCAAGATTCAGAAACGTCACAGAACCGGGCTCGGGTGTCATGATTGCGGTTTTTGATGCCGGGTTCCGGTTTGATCACAGCTGCTTCTCTTATCTGAAAGAAAAAGGAAAAATAAAGGCTGCATGGGATTTCATTGACAATGATTCTACGGTTTATGACCCGGACTCTGTTTATTCCAATCCCAATTCACGGTCTTATCAGAACGATGAGCACGGTTCAACAGTCCTGAGTCTGATCTCAGGTTATGATCCGGGTTATTTTATTGGCACCGCATGGGGGAGCGAACTGGTGCTTGCCAGAACCGAGAATGGAATATTTGATGGCGAATTTCACTACGAAGAGGATAACTGGTTCAGGGCAGTTGTCTGGGCCGAGAGTATTGGGGTTGACATCATTTCCAGTTCCCTGGCATACAGAACCGATTTTTCTGACTCTACGATTATTATCCGTTCTGGCGATTCAATTTCAGTTCAGGATTACCAGTACGATGATCTTGATGGAAAAACTACATTAGTCTCAAGAGCTGCACTTTATGCTATCGAGCGGGGTATGGTGATTGTAAATGCAATAGGCAATGAGGGAGCATATACTTTAGGTACCTTGTCTGCTCCTGCAGATGTTGAGGAGGTGATATCAGTAGGGTCAATCGATGCTTATAACGACCAGGTTGCTTACTTCAGCAGTACAGGGCCTACCGCAGATGGAAGAATCAAACCTGATCTTGTTGCTCAGGGAACAGATGTTGCCCTGCCGGTTATATATGGAGGAGGTGCTCATGATTATTCCGCTTATGGGCAGGGGACCTCTTTTTCAACACCAATGATCGCTGGTGTATGTGCACTGATAATGCAATCGTATTCAGGATGCACTGCAAATGATGTACGGGACCGATTGTACCGGTACTGTAAACTGTTAGACAAAAACAAAACTGCCGATAATTACTGCGGCAGAGGTTTACCCAATGCACTTCTTTCCTGTATGAGAGATGATGAAGTCTATATTACAGTTAAAGACACAGCAGAAAAACCAGTTCCATTGGCTTTGATTACCAGTCAGGATGGTGATTCTCTGGGTATTACAGATGAAGATGGAATAGCATTGGTCAAATTAAAGCAGAAAGTGTTTCCGCTTAATTTGTTTATTAATGTATCCGGTTTACAGAAACCGTTGACTATCTCTTCTGTTCCCTCGGCTGAAGAAGTGGTGATTTCCATAAATTCCGGTCTGCTGGTTCAGTTGGAAGACAAGAGTGGTTCTGTAATTAATGGCGCAATGATTTACTATAAAATACCTGAAGTTCAGGATTCGTTTGTGAGCAGGAACACTGATTCTTTGGGAAGAGTTCTTATTTCCATGTATCGTGAAGTCCCGGTGCAGATTTATGCCGCTGCCGAGGGGTATTTCAGATCTGATACTGTCAAGGCGCAGATCTGTTCGGATCTTTGTACGTTGAAGTTGCTGCTTGAGAAAATTCCTGATCACAGATTTATTGTATATCCGAATGTTCTGAAAAAAGGCAGGGAAAGGGCTCTGTTTATCGACTTTATTCCAGGTAAAGGTGCCAACAATAAAATCATGCTTTCCATAGTATCCATTGATGGAGCAGTTGTCTGGAAAAAGGCTGTTTTCCCAGGGATAAGCGAAAGGTTTAATATCAAACTGGACAGTGAGCTAAACCGATTAGTTCCTGGTTTTTACTTTTTAATATTGGAAAATGAACGGAATGCTTTTCGCAGGAAGTTTTTAATTGCAGGATAAATAAAGAAGAAATCAGACAAGTCTGCAAGAATATCAGAAATTAAAAATCCCGAAATTTCAAATCCGAAACTTTAGACAAGCATTTACTTTGATATTATTTTCCTGGAAAAATCTCTCAAGACAAATATATTGAGCGGGATTAAATGCAGCTTTATAGTATCGGTGCTGGTACAGCAAAAAAAAGAGGTGTTAAGCTGCCAGATTCATGATATACTGAAAATCAGATGAATACTTATATTCAAACTGTGCAACAACCGGTGAAATTTAACTGGGAAGGTTCTCTGTTTGTTCACCATAGTCTGGGAATGGTCAACAGGGAGCTTTTAAGCGAACTTATTTTGGACAAACGGCTTGATCCCGGTCATATCGCTTATGAACCTGATCAATTTCTTCCTGAGAACTCCTCAAAATATCAGAATTTGCTTAAAATCAGTAACAGAAAAATAGCGGGTGCTGCCGTACATATAAGGCACAGATGGCCACCGGATTTCAGTAAGCCGGATGCCGAAAAGTTTATCCTGATGCAGCCTTGGGAATTTGGGAGCCTTCCTCAGCAATGGGTGGATAATATAAGCGAAAATGTGGATGAGGTCTGGGTTTACACCTCTTATTTAAAAATGTGCTATATCCAGAGTGGAATACCAGAGGAAAAGGTTCAGGTAATTCCATGCGGAGTTGATCCATTGCTGTTCAACCCTGATGTTGAACCTCTTCAATGGGTTAAAGAGGTTTCCAGAGGACGGTTCTGTTTTCTGTTTAATGGCGGGACCATTTTGCGAAAAGGTATCGATATTCTGATCAATGCATATCTCTCCGAATTCAAAGCAGACGAACCGGTGTGTCTGGTGATCAAAGATTCTAATATGTACACTAAAGCACTGGCTGCTCAAATCAGGGAGTTATCCCTGCGCAAGGATATCGCATTGATCTGTTACACTGATGAAAATATCGATTATAGCCATCTTCCTGGCCTATATACTGCCTGTGATTGTTATGTTCATCCATACAGAGCAGAAGGATATGGGTTACCTATAGCAGAAGCGATGGCCTGTGGAAAACCGGTAATTGTGACCGGTGCAGGAGCATGTCTGGATTTTGTGGAGCCTGATAATGCTTTTTTCATAAAAAGTACTATGAAAAAAATAAATGAGAAAAGTATTAATGGTGTGGCTACTGTAGATTTTCCTTTCTGGGTTGTCCCGGATATGAAACATCTGCAGGAGGTAATGCGATACGTTTTCTGCCATCAGCAGCTTGCAAAAGAAATGGGAATCAGGGCAGGAAAGAGGATAAGATCAGATCATACCTGGAAACATGCCGCCCAAAGGGTGGCCGAGAGAATAATTGCTGTAGCTTCTGGCAATACTGAGTCTATCTGGCAGTTAGCTGCGGTTGCGGAGAATTATCTGGAGGTTGGAGATCTGGAAAATGCATCTGCATTGTATCAAAGAATGATTGCTCTTTACGGTGATAACGGAATTGCATATCAGGGATTGGCTACTGCTGCGTTTCACAAAAAGAGGTACGAAGAAGCTTTTGATCTTTTCAGACGTGCTAATATTCTTATGCCGGGTGCTTCAGGCATAATAGTAAAGTGGTATGAGGTTGCACAGGCACTCGGGCGTACCGGTGAACTGGTTAATCCGGTCCGGCGAGCCCTGGAGATCTGTAACGACGATTACCGGTTGATTCAGCTTACAGAAGAGTTGTTCAGAGGTTGAGAAGGTTCAGGGATGGTCTGATTAAAATC
>CAYPMS010000093.1:0-2902 GCA_964411655.1 uncultured Fibrobacter sp. | reverse complement strand
TTACAGAAGAGTTGTTCAGAGGTTGAGAAGGTTCAGGGATGGTCTGATTAAAATCATAGGACGTTGCCCTAAGTTAAGGTGGTGAAGCCCAGCAGGCTGCTGTTACCATATTTGGTTCAGCATATATCTACACGACAATTTCTTTTCTGTATACTATCTTCTTATTTGTTACGAAGAATTTCCATAACAGCATCACCTTTTTGTAACCATTTTTTCCAAATTTATCTATTGCGGAATACACTTTAATTATACCAAACACGATTGACAGCTATCCATTGTTCGGAATGAAAGATCTTTTTCTTCAATAATGCAGCCGGTTTCAGAGCGTAAATTGTTTAGTGTTATTTGTGTAAATTATAAAACAAATAACAGATGCAAATTTACATCAAGAATTAAGGCCGATACCATATTTGATAAGGGATTCCATTTGCAATATCCCCCAATTTTGAATCATTCGACAGAATTATTTTCATTTTCTTTGTCTGTAATGATAAAAAAATGGGGAAAAGCCAGACAAATACTATCAAAAATCCGTCTTTAATTTCTTTATGCACGAACGGATCGGCTTAGTATTCGCAGTGAAGCCGAAATGCCTTTCTCGATCATTTTCCGGTGGTGATGATTTGTACCAACCAAGTGCAAAAGATTTAGAAAAAGGTTGTAATTTCAACCAAAATGAGTTATCTTTTTGCAAGAGGAGAAAATGAAACCAGCGAGGGCACTACTATATTGGCCTCCGAATTTCTTAATCCGATGAGGTACATTCTCTAGTACCAAAGTTCTCGCCTGCAGGAAAACCGCAAAAAGCGTTGGCCACAAAATGAAATCCCGACCTCACGACAGATACCTGATCTTTGTGCCATTTAACCATTCTCTTCATTTCTACTTGGACACTCGTTGTCTTTACCAGTTTTCTGAGGATTTTGCAGATCATGGAATTAATCACCGATTTAGGAAACCCGAAAAAGCTTAAAAAAGAATACCATAAGATTTCTACCTTATGGGTGGGTATTGATATAGGTTCTACAACAGTAAAAATCGTCGCCATAGATCCCGAAAGCAGAGATATCCTGTTTTGGCGCTATCTGCGACATAATGCTTCACAGGTAAAATCCATTTTGAACCTGCTTGAATCTCTTCACAAAGAACTTCCCGATGCCCACATTTCACTTGCAGCCTGCGGCAGTGGCTCAGAACCGATAGTTGATAGAATCGGTGGGGCTTTTGTTCAGGAAGTCATTGCAATCTCAATTGCCATCAAGTCCCTTTATCCCCATATTCGTACTGCAATTGAACTTGGCGGCCAGGATGCAAAGATCATGGTTTTCAACCCTGATAAAAAAACAGGAAAAAGCAAACTTGCCGATATGCGTATGAATGGGAGCTGCGCTGGTGGAACCGGTGCTTTTATCGATCAAATGGCGGTTTTACTGGGAATCGGCATAGAAAATTTCAACGAACTCGCCTCCAAAGGCAGAAAAGTCCACTCCATTTCTGGCAGATGTGGTGTTTTTGCGAAAGGTGATATACTTCCATTGATAAATCTTGGCATTCCCAAGGAAGACATCGCTCTTTCCGTATTTCATGCAGTGGCGAACCAGACTATCTGCAGCCTTGCCCAGGGAATCGAACTCGTATCACCTATCGCTTTCATGGGTGGTCCTTTCAGTTTTAACCCAATGCTGATACAGGCATTTCAGCAGAAACTGCACATTTCGTCTGAACAGGCTTTCAAACCAGAATATTCCCAGATCATTGCAGCTATCGGTGCTGCGTTATCAATCGGCGAACTGTATGATGGAAAAACACCTGCTTATCAGGGTGTGGGCAAATTGCAGGAAAAAATCCTGATCCGGGAAACAGACAATCTAATCTGCAGGCATGAACAGAATAGTGTGGGCAGTGAAACGGCAAAACAGGAAACACTTCAATTCTTCGCAAGCGACACTGAACGGGAGGATTTCCTGAAACGGCATTCTGTTGTACCTCTGAGACCATTCTTTCCTGCTTCAGGAACGGTCCTGGAGGTGTTTGCCGGTATCGATGCCGGATCAACGACACTAAAGATAGTTCTTATTGACAAAAACGGAAAAGTCCTGAACACATGGTACGAACACAACTCTGGCGATACTATCGAAACAGCCCGTAAAGCACTTGTTTCACTATGGAAACAATATGCCGACAACGGAGTCAATCTTTCCATTGCCGGAATTGGCAAACCGGTTACGGTGAAAATCTTTGTGCTCAGGCATTCGGTGCAGATTTTCATACTGTCGAAACTGTGGCACATGCATTCGCTGCGCTCAAACATTTCCCTGACGCCTCGTTTATTCTCGATATTGGCGGACAGGACATGAAAGCAATGAAAATTGAACAAGGAGTCATTCAGGAAGTTTTCCTCAACGAAGCGTGCTCATCCGGATGTGGTTCTTTTATTGAAGCTACTGCACAAAGTCTGGGTATCAGTGTTAACGACATAGCACCAACAGCGTTTAAAGCAAAAAATCCTGCTTTACTCGGTTCACGCTGCACGGTTTTCATGCTTTCATCAGTAACAACAGAACAAAAAAACGGAAAAAACCGGGAAGACATCGTTGCAGGACTTTGCCGCAGTATCATAGAAAATGTCTTCTCAAAAGTCATCCGGGTCTCAGATGCAAACAAACTGGGAGAAAAAATCATCGTTCAGGGTGGCACCTTTAAAAACGATGCGATACTGCGGGCGTTCGAACAATATGTGGGGAAACCAGTTCACCGGGCCCCATTCTGCGGTGAAATGGGTGCTTATGGCGTGGCACTACTAACCATGCAAGCAATGAGCACTTCTACGGTCAAATCACGATTTATCCCAAATTTTCCATTAGAAATACGTACCTAATAAAAAGAATGTATTTTCTAATGG
>CAYPMS010000092.1:0-14533 GCA_964411655.1 uncultured Fibrobacter sp. | reverse complement strand
GCCCGATGAAGAGATTGTGGATCGGTTTTAGCCAATAATGCTATTTCTTTCATGGTATCGATAAAGAAATCCAGAGTCTCTTTACTCTCAGTCTCAGTGGGCTCTATCATCATAGCCTCCTTAACGATGAGGGGAAAGTAAATGGTTGGGGGATGTATTCCCCGATCGATAAGAGCCTTGGCAATATCCACTGCATGAACTTTATTTTCCAGTTGTTTTTTTGCACTTAATACACATTCGTGCATACAGGTCCTAAAATAAGGTACATCATAGAACTCTTTAAGAGAATGCATTACATAGTTGGCATTAAGCACTGCATTTTCGCTTACCTCTATTAACCCTTTTCCACCCAGAGCCAAAATGTAGGCATAGGCTCTGAGACAGACGGCAAAATTTCCATAAAAAGGCGCTATATACCCAATGGATTTTGGAAAGTCGTAACTTAAGGCATAAGTGCCATCAGAACGCTTTATAATCCGAGAAACTGGCAAAAATTGTTCCAGATGTTTCCTTACTCCAACAGGTCCAGCCCCTGGTCCTCCGCCACCATGAGGAGTGGAGAAGGTTTTGTGCAGATTAACATGCATCACATCAAAAAGCGCATCCCCTGGCCTGAATTTTCCCATTATTGCATTAAGGTTTGCTCCATCGTAATACAATTGTGCATCGAACTTGTGAGCAATTGCAGCAATTTTTTGTATCAACGGATTAAAAAGCCCCAGGGTATTAGGATTTGTGAGCATGATTGCCGCAGTTTTCTCACTTATGGTTTCTTCCAGTGCTTTAATGTCAAGTATCCCATTCTCATCTGTAGGAATTGAGGTCACCTGAAAACCAGCTATCGAAGCACTGGATGGGTTGGTACCGTGTGCTTCATCGGGAATAAGTACTTCGGTTTTGCGATTGCCCTTATCCTTATGATAGGCAGCGATAATCATCATGCCGGTCAACTCGCCATGTGCCCCTGCCATCGGATGCAGAGTGTAAGCATCCATGCCGGTAATTTCGCAAAGGAGCCTCTCAAGTTCGTAAAGCACCGCCAGTGCTCCCTGAGTCAGCATACCGCCACGAATAAGCTGAGGTAATAATGGATGCAGGGAGGCAAACCCTTCCATAGAAGCAATTTTTTCGTTAACCTTAGGGTTGTATTTCATTGTACATGAACCCAGAGGATAGAGATTGGTGTCTACACCGAAGTTTTTGCGGGAAAGTGCTGTAAAATGTCTGACAACCTGGAGTTCGGAAAGCTCACAAAGTTTGGCATCCTCATTCCGGAGGTATTTACTTTGAATTTTGTGATGAACCGGGACATCACTCTCAGGAAGCATGACACCTTTTCTTCCGTTAACCGATTTCTGGAAAATTATTGACATAATACTGCCTCCAGCGCTTCTGCAAGCTCTCCGATCTCATATTTGGTTCTCTTTTCGGTGACCGCAACAAGCAGATAATTATTCATATCCGGATAATACCGTCCCAATGGAAACCCTGCAGCAAAGCCATAATCAATCAATTTACCTACACACTCTCCTGCATCAATGGGAAGTTTTACTACGAATTCATTGAAAGTGGGGGAGGATTCCATAACTTTAACCCCTGAAATCTCTTTGATTCTTTCTTTGGCATATTGTGCCTTGTCTGCACAAAGAGTAGCGACCTGTTTTATTCCCTCTTTACCAAGCAGACTCAGGTAGATATGTGCCCGTAATGCACAGAGCGCCTCGTTTGAACAGATGTTGGAAGTAGCTTTTTCTCTTCGGATATGCTGCTCTCTGGCTTGTAAGGAAAGCACGAAACCTTCTTTCCCGTTAATATCTACTGTTCTGGCCACTATTCTTCCTGGCATCTTGCGGGCCAGTTTTTTTGTTGTAGCCATAAATCCCAGATAAGGTCCTCCAAAGGAAAGCGGGATACCCAGAGACTGGCCTTCACCTGTAGCAATATCAAAGCCTTGTTCACCAGGAGATTTGAGAATGGCAATGGCTATGGGATAAACCGATTGAACTGCAAGCATCCCGAAAGAATGGGCTTTCTCAACGATGTCGCTGTGGTCGTCGATTACTCCGAAGAAATTGGGATTCTGGAGAATAACAGCTGCCGTTCTATCATCAAAAGCACTGAAAAGGCTTTCACGGTTGCTCTGGCCATGAGAAACAGGTATTTCCACCAGTTCTATAGCCAGATTAGCAGTGTAGGTGTGGAGAATCCTTCGATATATGGGGTTGACACCGCCATCAACGATAATCTTTCTTCTTCCAGTAGCGCTGATTGCCATTTGACAAGCTTCATACAGGGCCGTGCCGCCATCATAAAGCGATGCATTGGAGATTTCAAGCCCGGTCAATCTGCATATACCGGTCTGATATTCGTAAATGGATTGCAAGGTACCTTGAGAGAGTTCAGGCTGATAAGGAGTATAAGCTGTATAGAATTCACTTCTGGAGACCAGCGCATCAATAGCTGCAGGTATGAAATGATCGTAAAAACCGCCACCGACAAAGTTTATAAGATGGGAATAGTTCTTCCTGGCCAGCTTTTCAAAGTAGTTTATCAGTTCGGGTTCTGATTTGCTTTTTGGCAGATTGAAAGAACGCGGGCGAAGGTTTTGTGGTATGTCAGCAAAAAGTGCTTCGATGGAATCGACACCGCATACTTTGAGCATTTCCTGTCGCTGTTCATCGGTATTGGCAATGTAGCTCATTCTTCTGACTCCAGGAATTTCTCATAAGCATCCGCATCCATCAGATCTGCAATTTCATTGTGGTTAATATTGTTTAATTTGAAAATCCAGCCCTTGCCGTAAGGATCATTGTTTACATCCTCAGGAGTAGTTTCGAGTGTTTCGTTGACTTCCGTCACAACTCCACTTACCGGAGAATAAAGATCACTTGCAGCCTTGACAGACTCTATTACACCGCATTCACCGCTTTTTCTCAGTTTGGTACCGATTTTGGGCAGTTCGATAAAAGTGATATCACCAAGAGAATCCTGAGCGTGATCAGTTATCCCCACTAAAGCTTCATTATCTTCGATTTTGACCCATTCATGAGTCCTGGTATACATGCGATCTTTTGGTGTCATTATAAACTCCTTTTTGGGAAAATTATCATTATTATAAATAATTTGCCAGGTTGTCACGACCTGTGGCTTTTTTATAAAAAGGTGTTTCAGTGATAGTTCCGGTTAATTCACCCCGGTCAGTTTTGATTAATACTGGCTGCCCGTTAACAGCATAGGATGAAATTACATAACCCATTGCAATTGCTTTTTGCAGTGATGGTGAATAGCTGCCGCTGGTAAGATACCCAATCTCTTTTTTGTCGGGACTAAGAATTTTATCTCCCTGTCTGCCAGCCCTTCGTCCTTCAAGCATAATTCCCTTTAGACATTTCTTAATTGAAGAACTGTCAAGAACTACTTCCGAACCGATGAATTTCTTGTTTGCAATAGATCTGCACAGACCGCTTTCTGCAGCGTTAGTGTCTTGGTTGAGTTCATGGCCATAGAGTGGAAACCCCATTTCCAACCTTAAAGTATCACGAGCACCAAGGCCTGCAGGGGTCGCACCTAATTCGATGCATTCATCCCATAATTGAGGAGCAGATTGGGGACTGAGGTAGATCTCAAAGCCGATTTCTCCGGTATACCCGGTTCTGCTGATCAGTACCTTTTCACTTTTATAATGGTTGTGTTTGAAATGGTAAAATTTCATGTCAGCAATTGGGTCACTGACAAGTTTCTGGAGAATTTTTGCTGATTGTGGCCCCTGAAGATCAAGTTTTGCCGTTTCAGCAGAGAGGTTAACTATTGATGCAGAAGATGATAGATGCTCTTTAATCCATTGAAAATCTTCGCTTTCGGTAGAGGCATTTACTACCATGAAAAATCGGTTTTCATCCATGCGGTAAAGGATCTGATCATCTATTACTCCACCTTTATGATTGCAGAGAAACCCATATTTGCATTGTCCGATTTTAATGGAAGCCACCGGACAGCTTAGAAGATTTTCCAGATCATAGACCGATTGCGGGCCGCTGATAAGAAATTCGCCCATATGGCAGGTGTCAAAGATAGCCGATGCATTTCTGGTGGCTTCATGTTCCTTAATAATGCCTTCATACTGCATAGGCATAAGATATCCACCAAAAGGACTCATTTTGGCATTCAGACTCGAATGCTTATCGAAGAGTATGGTTTTTTTCATAAAATTTCTGTCAAATTGAGGAAGAACTGAAGTAATTTTTTAATTTGTCTCTACGGATGTCGGTAAAGAAACAAAAACAACACCTCATAAAATACAATGATGAGAGGTGGGCTGGGAAGTTAAAGTTAAAGTCCCCGGAGCCTTGGAATGTGGAAAAGAAGAGAAAATCGTCTCCGGGTTAGAGTCTATTACAACTGGTTAAAATCATCTGGCAAGTATTGTCTGACCGATACGCTCAGCTTTCTGTTTTCCCACCAGATATTCTACAATTGCCAGCGAAAACTCTATTGCGGTTCCTACTCCACGGCTGGTAATAATATTTTCCCACACAGATACTGCCAGATCAGAAATTACTGCCTCCTGCAAGCCTGATTCTACCCCCGGATAACAGCTGACCTTTACGCCTTTAAGAATTCCTGCTTTTGAGAATACCTGCGGAGCAGCACAAATAGCTGCGCATAAAAGTTTCTGTGAGTAGGCTTTTTTAACTATTGATATTACTTTTTCAGAATTACTCAGATTGGTAGTTCCAGGTTGACCTCCCGGCAAAATGATTCCATCATGAAGTTCGGTATCAGGACTGAGAATCGATTCTGCTTTAATGGTTATGCCATGTGATCCCCTAACTTCCAGCGATTCCAAACCCAATACACTGACAGTTATATCTGCTCTTCTGAGCAGGTCAATAAAGCTTACAGCTTCAATCTCTTCAAAGCCATTTGCCAGAATGGTAATTACATGAGACATTTTGTTTCCTCCTTACAGTTTAATTTTAATAAGTTTATCTGTGGAGAATTTGGGAAAACAGGAATGTTTCATCAGTTCAAGATACTCTGAATTCTTTGGATGGTAAGCAGGAATTTTTTTGACCGACATCTGATTCAACCTTGCAATACTGGGACTGTGGCCTGATGGTGACCTGATAATAAGAGATTTTACGCCTTTTGTGCTGATCAGCAGTGTGTCTTTTTTGCTAACCACGTTACACATCTGTGTGGGCTCGTTTATTAATTCCCAATTGAAGATATTGTCCGGGTAATTGGGAAATTGGGGAATAAATCTGAAATTAATGCCGGTAAATTCAGGACGTGACCAGGTGCGAATAAAATTACACAAAGTTCCAAATTCCTGTTCCCTGTAATCAAAACCATGATCCTGATCTGGATAAGTCTTTGAAATCACCTGAACTCCATTTTTTATCATATATTCCAGAAATCGGTTTATTGTTTCCAGGGGATAAAGTCTGTCATTTCCTGCATTTACATTATAAATTGGCCTTTGCATCAGATTTTCAGGGAAAAGTTTCATTCCGGTCATTGGCAGTAAGCCGCCATAGCCTGAAATTGCAAAAAAGCCGGCAAATGGTGCATAGATTGTATTTGCAGCAGCCCAGCATCCAGTAGCTCCATCAGAAACCCCAGCCAGAAAAACTTTACTGCTGTCGATTGGGTAATGAACTGTCATAAAGCGAAGGGTCTGAAGTATCCTTGACATTCCATTAGGACTCCACCATCTGGCACTGGCACTTGCAGATGGACTGGCCAGAAAAAGTTGCATGCTGTCGGAAAGGGGGGCAAGCATCTCAAAAGCACGTGCTCCTTTGGTGTTTACTGTCGTTCCAGTGCCACCGTGAAGATAAATTATCAGAGGGTAAACTGTATCCTGCCTGACAAATTCAGGAGTCTTGTATCCCAGCACATAAGCTGTGTTGGACGAATCATACAGGGTTTCTGCCAGTGTACCGGTTGCAGAGTGCTTTCTGATATTTTTAACCAGTGTGTCTAATGTTTCCCTGGTAATGGAGGTAAGCCTTTTGTCAATTTTTCCTGAAGAGTTAATAAACCAGGAGCTAAACGTTTGAAGATCTGGTATCTTTTTTTCACAATGGACCAAAGCTAACGCTAAAATAAGAGGGACTATATTCTTAAAATTTATTCTGAGTAATTTTTTCATAGGACTCTTCATTACTATTAACTGGTATTACCTTATCCAGTCCTACTATTGAGAATATTTCATTTAAATAAGGGGTTGCCCCAAAAATCACGACACCAGAACCTTTTTCCAGAAGTCTTTTCTGGAAATTTGCCAACAGGGTAATAGCACTGGAATCAATTTGAGTGACATTGCTTAGATCAATGGCTATTTTAAGGGGTAGATATTTTTCTGATTCTTCAAATGCCTGACGAATCTGGATCAGGTTTTTAACAACAAATTTACCATAAAGAATGATGATAAACCAGTTATCCGTTTTTTCTGTTTTGATTATTATTTTTTCTGCCTGCATAATTTAAAAATACATATCGGAACGAGTCATGTTTAGAAGATATTTTTTTTCAAAAAACACAGCAGATCCAAATGGAGAACTGCAAGAGACGAAAAGGAAAAAAGCTTGAAGTCCCTGAGTGTATTTTCAATGGTAATGCAGAAAAAGCTGAAAAGTTTTATTTCATAATAGTTACCTGTCTTGATTGGCAATCTGCTGCAGTTTTTAGAGTTTATGGAACAGATAAACTGGATGAGAATGGAAAAGTTGCAATGTGCTGTACGGGTTCACCTGGTATACCATAAGCGATAGTAGTGTCTGAGAAATTGAAGTTTATTTTTTTGTATTTTGTTTCGATTCTAAAATTTATATCCTGACTGTTGCATTTGAAACTGGTGAATAAACGGATTGCTTTTTCAGGGATGACTGCAGGTTTATAGAGAGCAGCTCCTGATAGATTGCATTTTTTCCTGGCTGAATCTGAGGAGATTTCAATAATTTCAGTAGAAGTGCTATTATTGAAGAAAAGGATTTTTTCTTCATGAACATTTCTGAGTTGTCGCATCCATGCCTGTATTGAATAACTATATAAGCTTCTGAATTCGTAACCGGAATCGCTGCTTAAGATCCAAACCCTTCTATGTGGCCAGCAAACAGCTACAACGGTGCAGTCCTTTGAGCTGAAACGTTCCAGATAAATTTTATCGTAGTTTATTTTTAAAAGAGAAACTGCTGGAAACAGGAGCGTAAGAGTTGGTAAACACCATTTTAAATAGCTTGGCAAATACTTTTTATCAATGGAGATAAGGCCGATCAAAAAAAACAGATAACCTAATAATATTTCTAGAAAGGGCTTATCCAGTTGTATCATACTCCATGGAACCCGATCTGCCAGTTTTGAAATCCAGATAAGCAGATCCATCATGAAAGCTGAAATTTTTATGCTTACGGAGCTTACCGATGGAATTATTGTTTCAAAAAGAAGGCTGATAAAAAAAGACCACATATTGAGAGTCATTACACTTACAGCAATCAGATTTGCCAGTAATCCAAAAATCGAGATTGATCCGAAATGAAAGATCAAGACCGGTAAAGTGCTTAAAAATCCGGAAAATGAAATGAAGAATATCGAGATGATCCTGGACAAAACATAATCGGTTACTGCGGACTGGATTTGGGGAATTAAACGGTTCAGAACCGGTGGTAAGGTAATAATGCCTATTGTGGCAGAGAATGACAGCTGAAATCCTGGTAAATAAAGACTTTCCGGAGAGTGAAGAAGCCATAATGTGCCAGCAAGTCCTATTGATTGCAGAGAATAGTTTTTCTTTTGGTATAAGAATGAACCGATAATAAGAGTAGCCATAATTGTGGCCCGAAAGAGTGATGGAATAAATCCTATAAAAAACTGATAAAGCCAAAGCATTAACAGTGCTGCCACATGTTTTACATTGTTTGTTACAGGGATAAGTGACAGAAAAAAGTAAGTGGCAGCGATCAGCATACTTGCGTGAAGGCCAGAAATTGCCAGAAGATGGTAAATCCCTGATTTCCGGAAAATTTCCTTTATTTCATCTGTAAGATAATCACTTTCTCCTAAAAAGGAGGCCCGAAGAATTGCACGATGATCTGGATTATTTAAACGGTCCAAAACCGTAAGAACGTTCTCTCTAAATTGTTCTGCAACTTTTTTCAGGTGCTTTGGAGAGGATATGATGGAAATAGAATCTACAGTCATTTTAGCCCAAATACCTTTGGATAACAATATTCGTGATTCATTGAAATCCCAGGATTTCAAGGCTTTGCGGAGTGCTCTGCAATGACCGTAGACTGTTACTTCTGCACAGGAAACCGGACTTACCCTTCCTGTGCACTGGATAAGCTTTCCTTTCAGTTTGTTTTCTGAATCAAAGGAGGCTGTCTTGCACTTAACAAGAAAACGGTATCCCTGTTTTACAGGAACCGGGCTGGATATGATATTACCTGATATCCTATGATTGGACCGATTGGTTTGTGGGTCATTTAACAGAGATGAAATGCTGTGGTGCTCTGATGATCGAAGAATGCAATAAAGTAAAGAAAGAAGGAAGAATGTCATAAAGCGGATTTTTCTAGAGGGGAAAAAAAGTGCAATAGAGAAAGAAAGCATTGCTGAAATAATTTTAATGATGTAAAATTGGTAAATTGAAGGCCGCATTTTTAATGCCTCTGTGGGAAGTAGATCGGCTGTAATTATTCCCACTGAAACAGCTGCCCAGCAAATAAGCCCTGGGAAGCGTGACCAGAGGACCAGTTGCGGAAAGAATCTGGAGAACCAATTAAATAATCCGGTAATTTTTTTCATAATTGAGGTCTCAATATAGAAACAACGCTTTTTTAGCTAACCCATAAATTTGACCAGAAAAATCATCAGATAAGGATAATCTCTTAATAAATAGAGATCACAGATTGCAGTTTATTGAAAGAAAATCTTAATGGAAAAAGTAAAATGCTTATAAATCTGGAGAGTATTGATAATATAATTAGTTTTAGACCTGAATGTGAATGTTTACGAATAAGAGTATTTTCTTATGTTGTAGTGGTATTAAACCGGAGTGCTAAAGTTCTGATTTATGGAAAATGCAGGTTCTACGATTTTAATAGTTGACGATGATTATGAAATTCGGGAGATGATTTCTGATTTTCTTAGAGATAGTGAATATTACAATGTGCTGGAAGCAGAAAATGGGAAACAAGCTCTTGAGATTTTGAAAAACCATAAAACCGATCTGGTCATCTCTGATATTAATATGCCTGAAATGAAGGGCTTTGACCTGTTAAAAGAGATAAAAGAGAGATACCCGCTGATTAAAAGGGTGCTGATAACAGCTTACAATGTCGAAGATTATCTTAATCTGGCTTTAAAATATGATATCGGTAATATATTTGTAAAAACTGCACCTTTTAATTTTTCTGAATTCTCCTCTATAATTGCTTATCTGCTTAATGGTGATATATTTGGTTTAAGCCACTATTTTGATGATTCTATTCCAATAAAAGAGATGAAGATACGCAGTTCAAGATCTTTGGATAAAGATGCAGAATTGATTATAGATCAGATCGGTCCTATCGATCAGCCCAAACGTTTAGAATTAGTTATTGTTGAGTTGCTTACCAATGCAATATTTTATGGGATCCGTAATGAAATTCCGGATAAAAAGGAGTCCTGGTCGCATGATTTTCTACTTCCCGAAGAGCAGGCAATTCGGGTCTCTGTCGCCAGAGATGACCAGAAGTATGCTATTTCGGTGAGTGACTTTGGGGGGAGGCTGAAAAAGTACGATATTCTTTACTGGTTAAACCGGCAGATTAGCCGTAATCAGGATGGATTGCCGCTGGGACTTTATGATTCTCATGGCAGGGGTTTTTTTATTGTTCGCAAATATATTGATCGGCTCATTATCAACATCGACCAGGCCCGCAGAACCGAAATAATAATCATTAATTACTTCTCCAGGGTATATAAAGGCTATAAACCACTTTACATAAATGAAATATGAAGTTTAATTCGAAAGTACCCGCCAATATTGCACCGGGAACCAGACTGATAGATTATCTGGTGCAAAGATTTACTTATCATAGCAGGGACGAGTGGGTGGAAAAGATCAAGCGTGGAAAAGTCATGCTTAATGAACGCTACCCTCAGTTGAAAGAGAGAATAAATCCCGGGATGATGATTGTCTATGATCCAGGAGATTTTGAGGAGCCACCAGCCAATCTTGATTATTCGATCATTTTTGAAGATGAGTGGTTTCTGGGCATAAATAAACCAGCCAATCTTCTGGTACACCGGGCAGGAAAATCTTTCAGAAATAATCTTATCTATCAGCTTCGTCATGTTCATCAACCTCCATTTAGTACTGCCCATACTGTTCACAGACTGGATAGAGATACTTCTGGAGTGATACTGGTGGCCAAAACCGCCAAAGCCAGAGCTGAAGTAGGTAAACAGTTTCTGGAGTCACAAATAGATAAAGAGTATGTAGCTATTGTCCAGGGAATCCCAGACATTTCCATTCACAGAGAAATCTGTTTACCAATAGGGAAGTCCAAATCATCTGAAATTGTCTACAAATTTGGTGTAGATCCTGAAGGCAAAGAGGCTTTAACATTGCTTAAAGAATGTACAGCTCTTGGTAGTTGTCATTCCATGCTGATAGTCAAACCACTGACTGGTAGGACTCATCAGATACGAATTCATCTTGCTGCAATTGGCCACAAAATAGTGGGGGACAAGCTATATGGGATGAATGAAGAGGATTATATCAGATGGAGAGATAAACCTGAAGAAAGAACTGATGAATTACAGTTTCCCCGCCATGCACTGCACTGCAGAATGATGTCCTTTTTTCACCCTTATATTAAACAGACTGTTTCGTTGAAAGCAGAGTTACCGAAAGATATGTTGGATCTGGCAGAAAAATTAAAGAAGGTTTAAAGAAAAAAAGACGGGGCCTCCTGACCCCGTTTAACTTTTGCAAGTTATTTTTTCTTTTTTTCGGCTTTTGCCGGTGCTTTTGCTGGTGCTTTTGTAGTGGTACCTACAATTGCATCTTTGGCAGCTTTTGCGACTTTGAACTTTACAACCTTCTTAGCAGGTATCTTTATCTGCTCTCCGGTTGCCGGATTTCTTCCCATTCTGGCTTTACGCTGTACCAGAACGAGCTTTCCTAACCCTGGCATAGTGAAACCGTTTTTAGCTTCTTTATATGCCAATTGTGCCAGTGTGTCCAAAAAGGACTTTACCTGTTTTTTCGGAAGCTGAAGAGTTTCCGACAGCTTCGCGACAATCTGAGATTGCGTCAGGCTCTTTCCTGCCATGCGCACTCCTTTTGTTGAAACAAAGTGGAAAGTTGATACTTATAATTTATGAAATCAAGTATAAATCAGTGCTAATCTGTTGTCCAGAGAAATTTATTATAGATGTGTATTTTCAATACTGAAAACAGGGGGAATAATACATTTATACCTTTTTTATCACTGCTATTATTGGCTTAAATAATCGATCAACCACGTAACCATGATATTGTATATGCTTCACCCTCCCTTTGTGATTCGCTTTTATGTTAGATACATTAGTTATGCATTAATGAAAAGGTTTGAAAATACAGCAATCAATTGTAGCACCAGGGATGATCCCGATTAAAACCTTTTATTATACCTGTAATCACATGTCAAATCTACAAACTCAATATTTTAATAATGCTTTTTAATGGTTTTGGAAATTACAGATGATGTGATGGAGGAATAAAGGAATAATAGAGAATCGGTCTTTTAACAGGTCCTGTAAATGGGGTATTTTAACTGATCGGTGGGATTTTTTTGGTAATTCTTGAGATATGGTTGAAAAAGAGGCTGAGTTACAGGAAAACGAAGCATCTAAAATAAAGTAACTAATGATAGATAACCCGATGCTGATAAAACCAACACGCAGGCATTTCATTTAGCATGGTAATTTGAAGGCAGATTTTATTTGTGTTTAGAGAATACGTTATCCGCCAACAGATATAAAACGAAAGGTGAATTGAGTTGTATAAACTGTATACTATCATTGTAGCCAGATTAATTTTATCAATGCTGATAATAGTAACGATTGTTGGCACTTCTTTTCCAGTTGAGATTCGTTTTGTTGGTGATTCTCCTTCCCATCTTGATTCTCATTTTTCTGAAAATGAATATAAACGCATTGCAAAATTGTTCGGATTACCACAATTCATCGATACATCTGCGGTTATAGTTACTTTTTATAAAAAAGCGGAAGCGCCTGTATTGGGGATAAAACTTCCTGAATGGGGTGGCGGTGGGGCTCTTGGAACTGATAGTATTTTTATTCCTATAGATGTTGAATATGCTTTTTTTTACAAGGATTTTCAGCGCATAATAACTCATGAACTGGTTCATCTTATTATCAGCAGAAAATACGGTAATGTTAATATTCCACGCTGGTTTCATGAGGGAATGGCTATGGCCCTTTCAGGTGAAATTGATTCTGATGCACCTGTCACTTTATCAAAAGCAGTTCTGAGCGGAAAACTATTATCTCTGGACTCTATAAAATATGTAAACAGATTTAAAAGAGATAAAGCTCGCCTGGCGTATTGCCAGAGTCATTTTGCTGTTCAGTTTTTATTATCGCAATACGGTCAGGACCTTCTGCCGGAACTGCTTGCAGAAATAAAAAACAGGGCTTCATTTGATTCTGCATGTATTCATGTTTTTGGACTAGACAAAAGAGAAATAGAATCTGTTGTAAATCAAAAAATACGATCAGTATATCATTACAGTTTTTTACTGGATGATACATTTTTCTGGTTGTTAATTCTGATACTGGCAATAAGTGGATTCTTTGCAACTGTCTTACGTAAGAAAAAACGGATAAAGGAAATGGAGCTTGATGAAACAGAACAGGGCTCCGAAATTAAAGAAGTTGAATAGTAGAAGAAAACATTCCTGCCATGTCTGATGTCATAATCCTGAAAATCATTAAAGAAAAAAGTTGTAACAATTGACCGGACAGACTGGTATATTTTCATGAGTGTGCAGGCTGCTATGTTTAATTTTTAGTTTATTTGATTATTAAAAAAAACGGCCGTTGGGAGCTCCTGTTTTTTTTACAGAATTCAAATTCTCACTTAAAATATTTTTCCTGGAATAAAAATTTTATCTATACTGTTTTTCGGGAGGAGAAAAATGGATCTTTATGCCAAAAAAATACTTGGTTTTCTGCAGGCAAATCCAAATCTTAATCTGGAAACAGCAGATATCGCCTTTCATCTGAAACTGGATGAGCATTTCGTTCAAAATTACATGAGTCAATTGCTTCATCAGGGGCTGGTTGTTAATCGCAGAGATGGAGATGGCAGAACCTGCTGGTATACTTATAATGCGGAACCAGAGATGGTGGTAATGGAACCCATATCATCCCCTGCACCTGAAGGTAATCTGGAAAAAAAGATTGAAAATGATGATTTGGATGATTATTTAGACCATCAGGAGAAAAAGCTGCCAATCTTAAAAGTCCTGTTTTTAGTTGCTCTGATGGCTGCTTTTGGAGCATTAGGTTATCTGGGGTTAGAGTCAATCAATAGAAAAATCAATCTGGTATCTGATTCAATTAAGCAAATATCAGATGTGATTGTGATTAAAACTGAGTATGATAAGCAGAAAAATGAGTTCTCATCAAAAATGATGAAAATGGAAAATGAAATAAAATCTCTTACCAATCTAGTTGACAGTCTTAAGGCTGTTTTAGCAAAAAACGAAATGGAGAAAAAAACAGAAAGTAAAACAACTGTTAATAAAACCAGGAAAAAACGCAAATAAAAAAGCCTCATACAGAATAACTGTATGAGGCTTAAAACTAAAGGGAAAAAATATCAACTATTTTAATCTTTTGATTTGTTTCCCAATATAATCCAGTTTAATAGAAATTGTATATCCCTTATAACCTTCTTTATTACGAATATTCTCCGGGACTAACAGTGCTTCCACAGAATCCGCATCCTTTATACCATTAACCTCAACTGGTTTGCACTCAACAACCTTAGAACCGGGACGAGGTGGATAACTGACTTCCAAAATTGTGCCTTTGGGAATATCGTTATTAAAAGCATCAGAATAGGAAGCGTCCTCCCAGAGTGTTTCAATTTTTTCTCTCTCCAGTGTCTCTTCAACCGATAAACGATCTCCCTTTTTGATTTCATCATTCGAGCCACATCCTGTTAAAGCAAGGGCAAATACTGAGAGAAACAAAACCACTTTGGTTGTTGCTTTAAACATCAAAACCTCCTCATTTTAATTTTTTTTCTGAAAAACGGAACTGGTTTTTCTTATTTTTATAAAATTAACACACTTAACCTTTAAAGACAACCATTAATAAGTGTTTTTATAAAAAATAAGGTTCAAAATTGTTTTATTGCCTTAATTTCAAACTCTCATTATACAATAAATGATTTAAATAAAAAGAGCTTTTTTTTTTAAAATAAACTTTTATTGGAAACTGAGCAAAAACAGACAACCCTTTCTCT
>CAYPMS010000091.1:0-14572 GCA_964411655.1 uncultured Fibrobacter sp. | reverse complement strand
ACTCAGGAAACGCCCTCAGGAAACTGGAAGAGCTGGTTAGTTTTACAAACAGTTAATGGACTTAACCATAAGAATAATTTTGAAGTTGAGAATGACCTTCTTTGGTAATGATTACCCACAGGTAAAACTTCAAAGTGTGTATCTTTTAACTCTGGGGTACAAAATGAAACCGAAAAAGGGCCGTATCTCAGGTTTTCCGAGTCGATAGTTGCAAGCCCTGAAGCTTAAAAGTATATCGACATCCGCATCATAAAATACCAGTCATCGCTTTTAGGTACAAGATCACTGTATTTTGTACTCTGTACTGAAGGAAACGGAGTGTACCAGATTTTTGGAGTATGATCACAAGCAGCCTGGGCACTCAGACGTATATGTTTTCCTAATTGTTTTGATGCATAGATCGACCACCGGATATCATCATCGGTTACAGCCAGTGAATCGTCCCATTCGCGATCATAGTTCATAAAGTAATATAGTGGAATATAGGGAACAGCAGAGGATGCTTTCCAGATATATTCCTGTGTGTTAATATATGGAGTCTTATATCGTTGAACCTCAATTGAAAGTACATCCAGAATTTTGAATGCTGGAAAGTTAAACCCGACCATCATTGGAGCTCTTTCTTTTTTACGTTCGTACCATCCAGGATAGTTTTTCACTCCAAGTAAAGCCACTTCTCCATAAAGCTTGAGATCCTCCCGGCCAAATATTTTTTTACCAGACCCAAAGAATTCCTTTACATCAAACATCGCTCTTCCCATGACCTTTGTTCCCCGGAAAGTATACCTGATTGTATCTCCAGTAGAGGTATTTATATAACCGACTCTGTTATCAAAGACCTTATCACCCTTATAAATATTATCTGTACCTAAAGTCGTCTTGCGATGATCAAAGGTAATAAGCCTGGCCAGTTGAATACCGGCACTAATATTAAAAAACTTACCAAATGAAGGAGTTGCAATGTAAGTGAGATGAATGTCACGATATGGCCATACATCCACCTCAGAATTCATGATAAGGTCCTGTTTCAAACTAATCTTTGAACCTACAGAGTAAGAGGCATGCACTCCTGCGAGTTTCGGCTTATCAATAGAGTGTTCAAAACTAGAAATGAGCCAACCGGGATAAGTACCGCTTCTAAACAGATACTCTCCCAGATTGGTCGATTGCTGATTGTATTTAAATGGAAAATAGCCTAACTCGACATTAAAAATATCATTGTCAAACAATAAGCCTTTCAAACAGTACTCCAGACTCGCATCAAGCAATGCAGGTGTGACTTTCTTTGCTGAATTTTCAAAGGTCTTTATCTCTTTGGGGGACACTGTTGCTAAATTGATAACTACTCCAATATTGAGCCTTCCGGTCAGCGATGGGGTCAGTCTGTGGGTTACTTTTATACCACCATCAATAGTCTCCAGCCATTCGTTATCGAAAGGTATGTCATAGCCCGGTTCCTTTGTTGATGAAACCACCTGTCCAAGCGTCATCCGGGACCAGAACCCGAAGGTTAATTTTGAATTATCCTGATCGCCAAATGCAGAGAAAATTATAAGTAAACACACTGCAGATGACTGCAGTATCATTCTAATCATGAGTCTTTTACCTCCCGAAAAAATTACAGAGAAGAAACGAATTCAATTAGGTCTTTCAACTCCTGTTCAGTGAGTTTTGATGCACCGAGTGAATGTGCCCTCAATTTAATTATTTCTTCAATTTTATCATAACTGCCAATGTGACCATATGGAGCGGTACGCCATGCCTCAATAAGGGATGGTGTATTCCAGTCTAGAGTTGCATCTCCCGGATCAGACACGCCTGCATTATGGAATTCATCATCAGTGTAAAGTGGTGCCGGATGGCAGGCATCGCATCCAATCCTTTCATATATTGCTTTTCCACGTACTGCTGAAGAACTCAGTTTACCTTTAACCAGATTTGGACTCAAGACTGGTTTCATTCTCATCAAGAAAGTATCCATCGGAACCGCAATTTCTTCGGTAGGTGCGATCATCAGTTCTAAGTAGATACCCATACGAATAGAACCATCAGGACCACCGGCATGTGATCGACGACCATTCCAGTTGGTAGGCGGTGTCCACCAGGAGTAGAGCATGCTTTTTGCATTACGCTGGCGAGTCGATTCACTTGCAAGCATCCAGTTGAGGGCATCGGGACGTCCGAAAGGGTGACAGGAGTGGCAGGACTGCCATTTCTGAAAACAGTTATTCGCATCGCAGTAGTAAAATTCGCCAAGGCGCTCTCCACTCAAAGGTTTCGATTCCCCCAGGGAGTAAAGAGTTCCTCTGGAAGGAGAAAGTGCTGTAACGGAAATCGCATAAAGCGAGTCAGAGAAAATTCCGGCTATATATGCTTTATTGCCGATCATCACAATTGACCTGGGAGATTTCAATGGAAGACTGATGTTTTTCTTGACATTATAGAGTGCCGAGAAGTCATGGGACAGGTCCTTACCCTCACTGGCTATCTTAATGAGCCCTTCATAATCAATCACTGTCATATTTTGCGATCCTGAATGAAGGACACAGAGATATTTCCCATCACCGGTCTGAGCTATTCCCCAGGGATTGGCGACTCCAAGACCTGAATTGTCAAGGGCAACATCATTTAACAGTTTCTTTTTTCCAATATCGATTATGGCCATATTGTTAGTATGGACCCATCCATTCTCCAACATTGTGGCTGGAAGGGTAAATTTACCCACCAGATGAGTAACAAATGCATATTTTCCGTCATTGGAAACACTGACCCCAAACATCGAATGAGTACCCACCGGAAAAATCGGTATCACAGTATCGACTTCTTCATTTAAAGTAGACACCAGGGAAACTTTTCCGGTAAGCGTTACTGTATCGATTGCTTTCTGCTCTGGCAGGGAATTGGATACTACCAGCGTGGCTCCATCTGGAGTTATCGCAGCAGCATAAGGTTCCCGAACCATTGCAATTCGTTTTCTTTCCTTGCCCGTATTCAGGTCGATCACCGACAGATCGTTTCCGAGCCAATTGCAGGTATAAAGCGTTTTTCCATCAGAAGAGAGCACGGGGCTTCTGGCATAATGTCCTGCAGCGATTCGTTTGGTAACTTTTCCAGTTGAAGTGGAAATCACGCAGACAAGCCCCGTGGGCCATCGTTCAGATGCGCAGGTAACGTATATTGTACCGCCATCTTTTGAAACAGCAACACCGGTTGGTTCATTGGGAACAGAAAAATATTTGACAACGCTGTTAGAAGCGCAGTCATACTGCGCGACCTGCTTTTTCTGCTGTAATGCCACATAGATGTACTTGCCATCCGAAGAGGCGGCGAGATCTGAGGGAGAAAGATATTTGGGATATTGACTTGTTGGAAGATCACGGTTAATCGCGAGCAGTTGCGGAAGAAGGCTTGGCGGAATCACCTTTTCAATGGCAGTCTGCGCTGCCAGAGTTGTCATAAATAAATATAACAGGAAAACTGGTAAAATAATCGTGCGCAACATGGGACCCTCTTTCTATTTCTGCAGAAAAATTTTCTGAACAAGTACCGGAACATCATCTGTGGATACCCGCACGATATAAGCACCATTAGCCGGTAGTTCTCGTCTGGAACAGATGAATACATGATCACCTTTAGCAACTTCTTTATTGACTATATGCTTTACTCTCCTTCCCGCTGGAGTAAGCAGCTCGGCAGAAAGAAACTGCCCGGAATTGAGTTTGCACCTGATCATGATCGACCCTCTGTTTGTGCTCACCCTTAATGAGTTAAGCGGCCGTGCAATCCCCGGCCTCTTTACTCCTACACTTCTGTACCCGATAGTCGCATACCATGCTTTCTGACCGTTTTTATCGAATATCACGATGCGGGAAAGCGCACCGAGTGAGTCATATTCATACTTCTCTTTACAGATCAATGAGTTGTTCTGTTTTATTTCGTAGGTGTTCTGTTCACTTTGAGTATAGCTCAGGGCTGATCCGAACTGAGAAAGATTAAACTGGTCGACTGTAGAGAAATCGGTCCTGCCATCAAAAGGAGTGATTGTAGAAGTAAACAGATTATTTTCAAGATAATCTTTACTGATCTCTTTTACCGCTCCGTCAGTTCCACTCTGAATTTTTGTATAGTATAAAAATGTGCTGTCACTGGTATAAACGTTTCTTCCGGTACAGACGCTATCGTTTGTGTACTCGAAGGTCACAAAGAGAAGATGATTATCGGATGCATCAAATATGTCCATACGAGTGGGTAAGGAACCAAAAGATAATGTTGCAATACACAGTAAGAATACTGCAAACCTTCCTGACTTTTTCATTTTTTTACTACCCCCGTGTAACAATAAAGTTCTGTAAGGTATAAAAGTATTTCAATTTTCAATTATTGAGCTTAACTTTTTTAAGTTAAACGGTAAAATAACCAGATTTAATAGACTCCAATTTTAATATTATTAATGATATTAATAAAAACTGAATTTCAGTAATTAATATGCTTTAACAAAAGTACAGTTCAGTGAATGCAGAGTGTAGGTTGTTGAGGCCAAAGGCCCGGAGGCAATGCAGGTCTTATCTTATAATAGGATAAGAAGGCCATGGCGACTAAACAGCATACGCTTGTGCGTTTCGCCCAACTGTACCTTTTGAGATAATATACTGCCATTTCTCTGCGTTTCCAAAGGTTTATCCATTGTTTTGCAACCGGATCAATATCCCGGATTTACCTCATAGTATAATTAAAACTTCAATAAAAACGTAAAAGAAGACATACCGATGAATGCAGCAATCAATATTTCAACGGCTCTTGCGGGTAAATATCAGATACCTGTAAGTAGTTATTTTGACAGCCTTTATCTTGAGCCGGGCGAAAGGTGCCCAAACGATATTAATATCTCATGCGGAAAGTGAAACCGACAGAAAAGCAATCCGTCTTAAACGGGAAAGCGGCACTGGTCTGATAACCCAGCAACTAAACAATTGTTCCTGATCACCTGATCATTATCAGGAGCAACACTATCCTGCTCTCCTTAAACATGAACGATCAATTTCAGGTCAAATCGATCTAAAAAACCGTCGTCCTAAATGGACTATACCCTTCTGTTTTTAGGCAGAAATTCAAATCGAAACAGAAAAGCCTTCTTAGGCTATGAAATTATGATGAACAATTATCAATCTTAAATTAACAAAACATGAAAAGGTAATAGGATTTTTAGAATTATTTAAACGTTTCAAATAAATATTGTAAGAATCAAACTATTTACCTCACGGGGGGGAGCATGATTAAAAAAGTTTTTTTATCTTCGAAACCATCTTTTCTGCAGAGTATTACATTCTCTGCAATAGTGACCGGGTATTTTCTGATATCTGGTGTGCAAGCAGCAATCGATGAAACCATGCCATCAAGCATTCCGCAGGAGATCCTTGATGACTGGAAAGAACAGGGCGGAACAGCAGCAGAAATAAAAGCTTCTCTTCCTAAAGAATATGCCGATAAGTGTGACGGTTCATTTGAAAGTGCCTGCCATTGGCGACGGGTATACCGAATGAAGCAGTTTCCTTTCCTGAAAAAAATTCTGTTCGCCAAACACCACAATATCGGCAGCACTGCCATTGGATTCTGGGTTAACGTTGGCCCTTCAGATATAACAGATGCCGCTTTTAGAGCAAATGGATCCCTCTGTCTGCTCGAGTTTGAAAATTACTATTCAAAGTATAAGGAAATTTTGACGAAAAACGATGCTTGCGTAAAGGATCCCTGTATCTCTCTTGATGGCAAAAAGGTTTGTTTTGCGGTGTCAGGCAATGGTAAAGGTACAGGCTACAGGCTCTTTGAGATGGAAATCGACAATCCAAAATCACTTAAACAACTTACTTTCAACCCTGCAGGTGTGACTGTGTCAGATTTTGAACCATGCTATCTTCCCAATGGTGATATCATGTTCAGCTCCACACGATGCTTTGGTGTTATCGATTGCGGATGGCAACCTACCTCAAACATGTTTGTAATGGACAGTACTGGTAAGTATATACGTCAGGTGGGATTCGATCAGGTGCATACATTTTATCCGGTCCTCTGCCCTGACGGTACCGTTCTTTACGACCGATGGGAATATAATGACCGGGATATATCGAATGTCATGGGATTGTTCTCAATGAATCCCGACGGTTCCCGCCAGACAGAAGTCTTTGGAAACCAAACCATATGGCCACAAAACCTGTTTCATAGCCGGCCTGTTCCCGGAAACCCTAATTTGTTTTTCGCGATTGCCGGCGGACATCATGGAAATTACTCTGGTGAAGTATGTGTGATCGATAATCATGCTGCTACCAATGGAGCAGAACATGTCAAAATGGTCAGCCCACCGCGTGAAACGAAATCTCGTGACAGAGATGATTGGGCATTCGGAGGAGTAATCAGAAATTCTGCACACCCCTACCCTCTTAATGAAGAGTGGTATCTTGTTTCTTACCGTAATGAAACCAAGATAAACAGCATAAGTTCGATAAACAATTCTGGCAAATTTAGAATTTATCTGAAGCATGTAGATGGTAACAGCCGCGAACTCCTTGCCTGGGGAGATCAATCTCTTCATACCCCGGTAGTGGTTGCACCATGGGAAGAGATCTGGGGAACAAAACCTGTACGAATCGCAGAACAGGCAAATTATAACGACAGTATGGGGGTCTATACCATTAATGACGTTTATTACGGTGAAGGTATGAAAGGCATAGATAAGAGCAGTGGTGTCGCAAAGTCAATTCGAGTAGTTAAGCTTAAATACCGGGTTTCCGGAGCATGTGATCAAGGTTACGCAGGGCAGGTTACCGGTGGCAAGCCGTCTGATGTCATCTTTTCAGCTCCAAATATCTGTCCGGTCTCGCTATGGGGAGCATCGTGGGATGCAAAAGAGGTTCTGGGTGAAGCAAAAATTTATGAGGATGGTTCCGCTGCATTTAAGGTTCCGGCAAGAACACCCGTCTATTTCCAGGTGCTGGACTCCAATGGATGCATGATAGCAGGTATGCGTAGCTGGTCTACCCTGATGCCCGGCGAAAACTTCCCATGTTACGGCTGCCATGAAAATAAGAAAGTTGCTCCTCCTGTTCCAAAATCATTCCTTGCCCGTGATGCCGGTGTTCAGGAGCTTGACAAGCCATTGGGAATCGAAGGCAAACCATTTGACTACGTAAAATTTGTCCAGCCGATTCTGGATAAACACTGCGTGAAGTGTCATGATGCCAACCACAAGTCCGGTTTCGATCTGCGTGGAGAATTGGTGTATAACTCATCCGCTAAAAAATCCTTTGCACGTTCTTACACCTCATTACTTAAAGGAATTGGCAGTTCACGAAGCAACAAAGCTATTCATATCACTACTATATTCTCGCAACCGCCACAGTTGCCCCCCTACTCTCATGGTGCGGTAAAAAGCGGAATGATTAAAAACGTTCTTTCAGGCCATCAAGGTGTCAAACTCACCGCTAACGAGGTCAAAACCCTGGCCACCTGGATCGATCTTGAAGCACCACATGCTGGAACCTACGATAGTTATATGTCAGAATCCGATGCTAAAAAATATAAGCAACTAGAGGCAACTGCAAAGAAATGGTACGATATCGAGGCTCAGAATATAAAGGAACTGGCAGAGCTGCAAAAAGTTGCAGTTAGACCTGATAACCATGGAAGTGAAAAAGCTGCTGCCATTACCCAGCGTTTCAATATCGGATATCTTCCAGCAACACGTACACTGGTTCTGAAAAATTCCTTTAAGGGAAAGCTGATGGTGATAGATCTCAGGGGGAAAGTTGTTTCCAGCCTTAATCTCTCTGAAACGCATGCCGGGGATAATATTATTCTTCACTTACCAGCAACACTGGGTACTGGAATTTACGTTGCCAGACTTGAAGGTGTAAATGGTATCGAACAGGCCAAGATTACCATCACAAAATAATAATCAGTATCCTGCCTGATTTTTACAACCAGACTATCAGTTGGTAGTCTGGTTTTTTTTGTAAATTTTCAGGGTTCTGCAGAAAATCTCCCCAACACCACATCCCTGTAACAATCCTCCAGACATCTTACAAATCCCTGACAATCGCACAACCTTGAATCAAACAACTGCGTTCTTAATGTGTTGCGGTATTCTGAAAGTCTGTCGGTTGAATCAACCAGCTTACGGATGATATTGATATAATCCTCTTCTGTCTCAGCGATAAATTCGGGCAATCCGACTCTATAAAGGATACTGCTGACCATACGCCCAGCAAAACGATTCCCTTTCAATGTAACGACAGGAACTCCCATCTGAAGCGATTCACAGGCAGTTACATGACCACTCCAGGGGAATGTGTCCAATGTAACGTCTATCGACTGGTAAACTTGCAGATATCCCTGCTCGGGCACCCTGTTCTGGAAAGTGATCCTGGAGACATCAACGCTAGACTCTGTAAACCAGTTTTTTAAACGTTCAATAACCCTGTTGGATAAGGTATTTCTGAAAATCAGAAGCCTTGAACAAGGGACAGATTTCAAAATATCAGACCACAGCCTGATTACCTGTCTATTCAAACGAGACAGAGTATGTGTTGATCCGAAAGTGATAAACCCTAAATCTTTACAGGGTAATGAGCCGATCTGAGGAAGATCTGAGGTTGGCTCATAACAGCAAAATCCATGGGATAAGCGAAGCAGTTTTTCAGTATAACAGGACTTTTCATCCAGTGGATCGGTTATATCATCCGATATGCGGTAATCCATCGATTGGACGCCTGTAGTGTTTGGATAACCTATGCCACTTATCTGAACCGGGGCTGCCCTGAGGGCAAAGACCCCGAGGCGATTACCAGACATATGTCCAGTACAATCGACAAGAATATCGATTTTGTCATTTCTTATCAGTTCACATACCCTGCGGTCATCAAGACTCTCAACAGGCCTCCATCGATACGCAAGCTCTTTAAACATTGCAGTTTTCTGGTCATCGTAGATAGTCTGTGAGTATGCAAACACCTGAAAATGCTCTTTATTATGATATCTGAAAAGCGGCAGAAGAACAGTTGCTGAAGGGTGTTTACAGAAATCGGAAGACAGATAACCAACACGTAATGGCCTGTCTGTGCTTCTGTCAAAAGTTATATTTATCTCTGAACGGGAATATCTCCGGGACAGACTTTTGTGCATAAAAAAAAGCTGCTCATTGCTACAGGATGGATCATAGTTGAGACACAAAAGCAAATTATCGATAGCAATGATGTTATAAGGATCTTTTTCCAGTATTTCCTTAAAAAGCTTTATTGCAGATTCGATCTCTCCCATTGCAAGGAAGCACTCTCCGTAATTCAGCATAATGGATAAATTCCCAGGGTCGAACCTTAATGCGTTTTTATAACAGATCTCAGCTTCATCAAGCAGGCCCCACCTGCGCATAATCATCCCCAGATGATAATGGGCTTCTGCCAGATCCGGTTTTATCCTCAATGCAGCACAAAAGCAATCCCTGGCGGCATCCAGGTCTTTTTTAAGCATGTAAATATTTCCAAGACACAGGAAATTGCCCTCAAAATCCGGCTTCAGAACTCTTGCTTTATTCAGACAATCCAGAGCTTCATCAAATCGTTTTAGAATTTTAAGTGCGGATGCCTTATTGAAATATGCAGCAAAGAAATCAGGATTGATTTTTATTGCCTGAGAGAATGAATCTGCCGCGTTCTGAAAGTCTCCACATAGCCGGTATGCATTACCCAGTTCAAAATAGATCTGAGCAGAATCAGGATTGGATTTAGCAGCATTTTTAAGTGCAGCTATTCCCTTGAGAAGATCGTCTTTTTTTAACTGTTCTTTTACTACATTGCAATTGACTTGTAACGAAGTTGTCTTCATCAGGGGATCACTTTCCATGGATGGATTTTTAAGATCAGTTGCATCCTCTTTATGTGCACTCCATTGAAAAACAGATCCATTAAGCAGTTATAATCGGGACTTTTCAATTTATCCGCTTGCGAAATTCTGACCAGGTTATTTTTCTGAGTGGAATTGGGGGAAAAGTAAATTTTATAATGTCAAAAGTATTTACTCTCCCTGCCTGGCTTGCACACTATCTGGTATTGTATCAGAAGAGCAGTGCCAGGTCAAGAGGCTCTGTATCTTCGAACCTGTCTGGCAAAAATTCTGATTAGAAGTGCTGCCGGAATTCAGATCTTTATGCAAAAGGTATAATAAAAAAGTATAGTATTAGAAGGCAGCTACTTCATATCTTATCTGATAAAAGGATTTTTATGATGTTTACAGACTGTTTATCTTACACCAGGGCTTCCACTTTAATTTTACTTCTTCTGGTTTCTGTCACAGCGTCACAGGAATCTTTCTCCCATTATCGGAATGTACCTCTTAAAAGCAGCATTACCTCTGTTCAACCGATGACAGGAATTGTACTGTGGACTGACAATCATAAAAACAAAACCGATGTGATCTCACTTGAATACTCATATATGCTTTATAACAGTATTGTTAAAGAAAAAGGAGTTTATGACTGGTCATCAGTGGATACTCTGCTGGAAAAGGTTGCATCCAGAAAGCATCAGGCTATTTTACGTTTCAGATTCGTCTACCCGGGTTATAAAACATCGGTTCCCGATTATATAAAAAGTTTAAATGACTACAATGAAACCGAGGGTGAAAGTGAAGGTGAAACGACCTGGTTTCCGGACTGGACACATGAAGAACTGCAACGATTTACACTGGAGTTTTATTCTGAGCTTGCAAAACGATATGATAATGATCCACGCATCGCTTTTATCCAGACAGGGTTTGGACTCTGGGCTGAATACCATATTTATGATGGTCCTTTTATACTGGGTAAAACATTTCCTTCAAAGCAGTTTCAGGCTGCATTTTTTAAACATCTGGACACTGTATTCGTTACCACACCATGGAGCATTTCCATTGATGCCGCAGATGAAAAGTATTCCCCTTTCAAACAGCAGAGCGATCTCAAATCAATTTCGTTCGGACTCTTTGATGACTCTTTCATGTGTGAGGATCATAGTGAATACAACAGCAGATGCTGGAATTTTTTTGACCCAAACAGGTTTCTTCGTTCTCCTGCAGGAGGAGAATTCAGTTACTACACGGATTATGATCAGAAGCATGTGCTTGATCCGCAGGGAATCCATGGGGTTAGCTGGGAAAATGCCTGCAAAGCATTTCATATAAGCTACATGATTGGAAACGATCAGGTGGATTACCAAACAATGGACAGGATAAAAGAGGCTGGAATGGTTGCTGGATACAAATTTCGTATCACCCGTTTCTTGCTTTCAGATGATTCTGCCTTGATAGAAGTACAAAACACCGGTGTTGCACCTATTTATTATGATGCTTACGTGGCTGTCGGTGGAATCCGCGCCAGAGAATCGCTAAAACTACTCGGACCAGATTCCTCGATTTCATGCAATTTTGCTATAAATAAAAATAACCTGGACCTTACCATCGAATGTGACCATCTAGTGCCCGGTCAGCAAATTGAATATGAAGCAAATCTGGAAGGAACCGGTAGTATAAGGAATGCAATGCCTACACAAAAAATACATAATTCTCCCTCTTCAGGGAGATTATCTCTTTTTCTACCAGATGGTCGTCTGGTGTATTCCAGAAATATCAGATCTTTTAACAAGGAGATTTTCTCGATTTTATACCAGATGCGCAGAGAAACTCTGGCAGAAGGCATTATTTTCTACCGGTTTGAGAGCAGAGATCAAAGTCATCACGGACGGGTACTTTTAACAGGGTACAATCTTAAGCTATTTTAGTTATTAGTGAGTGCTTCGATATAAGCCTTATAGGATTTGTCCCGGTTGAGTTCAAATACAACTCAGAAGTTGTTAAGCCTGCAATTTCCTGTTTCCCTTTCATCTTATCATAAATGCACCGGCAAAGCGTGATGCCCTTCTGAGCATCAGGAAAAATGATACCACCACGGTTGTCAACAGTGTAAGAGGAAGATAAAAAACAAGGACCTGCTACTCCAACTCAAGTTGATGAAACAGAACAATTACACCTGCATTAAACACAAAAAAAAAGCCGGGATAGAGCCGACAACATTACCGAAGCTTATTTCGGTTCTCCCCTTGAGTGCAGCCAAAAGTTCACGAGCGAGTTCCTCAATACTGAGCAGAAGTGCCAGTATGGTCATGCTAAAAAACCGTGTCAGATAGTCCTGTTTTAGCAGTTATTGTTTCCGAGGCAGACACTAGCATCTCACTGACAGCTATTATCCCGGATAATGAAAGAATTAACAAACCGGATGCTTTCCATTTACGGGAAGGATCCACTTTGCTCAGGCTCTCAGTGACTTCTCCCCCCGGATGAATATCAATTCCTCTCTTTCCGGCCCAGGTAAGAAAAAGAACCGAGAAAATATAACTTATTAGCAGTATTAAACCATCCACCCACGAAAGAATGCTGTCGATACTCAGAATACAAAACAAAAGTACTGCTGCAACAGGCATACAAGGATAGTTTTAGGTGTAGATTCGTTTGTTTTAAAACACGAAAGCACTTATTCTCGATAGTAATCGTTTTTCATTCGAATAAATTGAGCTTGATTATAAAGTAAAAACAAAGGTAAAATAGTTCTAAATAGCAGAATACAACTTTTAATTAATAAGCGAATAATCTTTTGTTTTATAAAAGACCACTAGTCCGGTTCAATATCAAGACTTTAGCAATTTCTGTCCTATCTCATTCATGAACTCTTTTACACTTAAATTTCTTCATAATGACCTGATAGATGCACAGCAGACTTATTCTGTCGGGCAAATTGCCAAAGAGCAGATTCTTTTTATTAAAAAATTAACTGGCAAATTACCTACTATTCATTATAAGGTTAATACCATATACAGTTACCATAGGAGATATGCAAATATAAGTGCTTTAATGATGATCTTTTTCCATAAAAAAACAGAAGATGATTTCAAGTAAAACTTTGTAAGAAAGGAAAACGTTATGGAATCAGAAGAATATGGTTGATCTATTTTTACAATTGTATCACAGACAATTAAGGAATGAAGATAATTCCATTAATGCTGTTTTACGGAATATTTATTGTAAAACCAGCTTAAAAGAATCAAAATCAGTTTTGTCAAACAGATCAATTCGGAAAGCATATGGAACATTAAACAGGATAAAGTGAAATAGTTGTTAATTAATCAGGATCGGATTAAACAATTCGTTTCATTTTAATGTAAAAGAGGAGCTAACATGAACTTGACAAAATCATTTGTCTTTATAGCAGCAGGCACACTATTTTTTTCTTCTTTGGTTAATGCAAGTCAGATTGCAGGCATAGATATTTATGGATATTTTCAATCAGAGTTACTTTATGAAAGATCCATAACGAAAGCATTCGGAAGTACAGATACTTCAACCCGTTCATCATCTGAAGTAGCTGAACTGGATCTTTTTTTTCAACAAACAGATAACCCCGAAAATATCTGCTCTCGTCAACCTTCAGCTTACAGGAAACTATTCATCTGAAAATTTATGGGGAGATTTTAACCTTGACCAGGCCTGGGTAAAATTTGATTTATCCAAGATGTTTGTACTGAGAATCGGCCACATCGTACCCATTTTCAACCAGTTTAATGAAATAAAGACCAGATTCCCGCTGCATCCATTTATAATTCGACCTCCTATTTATGAAACAAATTATGGTAAAATGGTGCAATCTTCCATATTCCTGCCCTTGCATGCAGCAATGCAGATAAATGGAACAGTACCTCTAGGGAAAACGAAGTTTGATTATGCGTTATTTGGAGGCAACAGTGAATTTATAAACACTAAGCAAAACGCCTCCGCATATTCAGTAATACCTTTTGGAACAGATTCGACAAATTTCAAAATGATTGGAGGAAGACTGGGATTAAGGGCATTTGATCCGAAGTTTGGAATTTCCAGTACTTACGATAAATCAAGAAATGATGATATAAACGCTTCGATAGCTACCGCCAATAGCACCATGAAAGCAATCCTGGGCGACCACGCACCTGTCCTGCCTTTTATTGGTGAAGTACCAAGATATCGGTTTGGTTTGGACCTTTCTTTTACAAATGGTCGTTTTAACTTTCAATCCGAATATATTTATGTTCACTTTACTCCCAAAGGTAATGTAAAAGAAAATCTTGATCTGGTATCTTTAGCAACAAAGAGTTCTCCAAGTCCAATAAACACGGAATTGGACAGACAGTTTGCTTTCGCATCACTTACCTGCTATATCACAGAAAAGTTTAATGCTACATTAGCTGGTTACTATAACAACACACCTTCGTCATTAATTTTGGACAAAGGCTTTTACGGAGTCGATTTTTGTCTGGGATATAACATAACCGATGGTGTTGCTGTAAAGGCCCAGATCAGAGATGTCAGATCCGATCGTGAATGTACTATTCGCTGGAATGATTTTATCACTGCTGCAGGAATCAGCGTGTTTTTCTGACAACCGTTGAACATACCCATAATTTGGAGGAATATTATGAGAAGATATTTATTTCCACTCTTGTCCATTGTTTTTTTTGCCTCGCAT
>CAYPMS010000090.1:0-14614 GCA_964411655.1 uncultured Fibrobacter sp. | reverse complement strand
CTATTTACAATTCGTACTATGAATAGCTCCTTTTATTATAACACAGTAGAATTATTCTACTCTTAAATAATCTGTTTTTCTTGGTTTTGGCAGAAGAGTATCTTTTTTATTTATAATTAGAATACTTAATGTATACTCGATTATAAGATCTGTTCTGTTTTATCCCAAAATACAGTAATAAACCACCGATGATAGATCGAATACTTCTTACCTTAATCCTTATTGTACAACTGGTCAATTCAGAGCAGTTGCGCGTTGTTGTATATCCATTGGAGAGCAATACAGTGTCAGATACTGATCACTGGATCAGCTATGCCTTGCCTGAGTTGGTCGAGCGAAAGGGGCTTATATCAGAAGGCATTAAGGTTTGGGATCCGGTTTTTCTGTTTCGTCAGGACACCATTTCAGTTTTTAGTGGAACAGACAGTCTCATCAGTGTTCACAGAAACCGCTGGCAATGGGATGCTGCATTGGGAGGTAATTACTCGGTTTATCAGGATTCGGTATTTATTGAACTTGATGTCATTTCATTCAAAGGTAAAGATGTTCTGGAAAAAATAGAGCTGAAGCATTCTGGGGATTTGAAAAATATTGAGAGTATTTTAACCGATCTATTACTTAATGCCTTCGATCTTCTCAATGTAAATATAAGTATTAATGATTCTACAAATTTTAAAAAAAACTGCAAAGCAACAATCGCAGCATACCAGACATATGTAGCTGGTTTTGGAATGGAGATGCAGGGAAATTATGAAGGAGCCATAACTGCATATTACAGAGCTGTAGAATTGGATGGACAATTTGACAGAGCTTTGTGCCGGTTAGCAAATCTTTATTTGTCTAATGAGGAAACAGCACTGGCACAGGAATTATTCAGTAAATTACCTGCAAAAGTAGATGACCCGATAACTGCTGCTGATGTAGCAAATTTCTATGTTGAATCCGGACAGCAAAAGAAAGCCAGAAAATTTATTGACACGCATTATCAGCTTCTTGAGAAATCATCTTATGGTCTGAAAGTAATCGGGAAGAAGTATTTATCAGATGGTGAATATCAAAGAGCAATTGCCATGCTTATGAAAGCAAGTGCGGCCGGTGTTTCTGATTTGGATGTGGAAATTCATTTGGGATTGGCCTATCTGTCTACTGCAGATTATAACAGGGCTACTGAGCTGTTTAATCGTCTGATCAGGTTCAGACCTGATTATTTCCGGTTTTATTGTTGTTTAGGGGCTGCACACAGAAAAGCCGGTAGATTGATGGAATCTTGCAGGGTTCTTGAAACTGCCCTCGAAAAAGCACCTGATAATGCAACTATTCTTAATGAGCTGGCCACTACCTGTATCGAGTTGAAATGGTATAACAGGGCAATTCAGCTGCTGTTGCAGGCACTGGAAAAATCACCTCAGCTTCATGATACTTATGTTAATCTTGCTGTGGTTTACTGGTATACCGGACAGAAAAGTGAGTCTTACAGCTGGCTCGAAAAAGCAAAGCAGTTCGATCACCTTCGTCAATCGGCTTTTATAAATCATGGAAACATTCTGTATTCTGAGGGTAAAAAAATAACTGCTATCAGGATGTATAAAAAAGCCATTAAAAGCGGGGGAAAGAACATAACAGTCTATCAGAATCTGGCCAGGGTTTATGAAAATTCCGGAAAGTTTAAAAAGGCGTATCTTTATTATAGAGAATGTCTGAGATTGTCTCCCAATCATACTGGATTACTGCTGAAATTGGCAACAATATCTGAATCAATGCATCTGTATTCCGAAGCAGAAAATTATTATCAGAAAATTTTGGATGATTCACCTTATCAGAAGACAGTCTTGAACCGATATGTGAATCTTCTGGTTAAAACAGGAAAGCTGGAGGAAGCTGTAAAACCGATAGAAAGCTATCTCTCTTATATTCCATCAGACAAAGAATGCATGTTGCTGCTTGCAGAAATATATCTGAAAATGCGGTGGTATGAGGTGGCTTTAATGAAATACCAGACGATTATCAGAGATTTTCCTGAGAATGCAGAAGGGTATTTGGGTGCAGGTCGAAGTATTATTGAGATGATACAGAATAAAGGAATTGGTAAGTTTGAAGAAGCTATATACGTGTTAAAGCAGGCTGCGGCACTGGCTCCTCAGGATGTTCGGGCAGATATCCTGATAGGAGATATATACATGCAGTATAAAGGGTATCGTGAACTGGCCGCTGATCATTGGAAAAGGGCATTGGGCAATGTAAAAGATGCTTCAGAGAAAAGAAAAATTGAGGAAAAAATCAAAAAGGCTGGAATGTAAAATATGGACAGACTAATTTTCTTCTTTTTCAGCCTGTTCCTGTTGATTGGTATCAGTACAGGCTCTTCCGCCGAAAACAACAAAATTCCTGAATGGCTTGATACAGTTGCACCACAAATAGTGGTCAGTCCTGATTCACTGTATCACAACTCAATTTTCCATATAAGTTTCAGCACTAATGAACGTTGTGTTATCTGGTATTCTTTGGGTACACCTTATGAAATGACGCAATATGTAAATCCAGTTACGGTTTCCAAAGAAGGAACTACTAAGATTTACTATTATGGGGTGGATGATTTCGGTAACAGGTCTGCAATTGACTCGATCTCTTACATCCTTGATTTCAGAGCACCTGTTTTGACTGTGGTACCTTCCCCGGGAGTATATCCACAACCTGTTACGATCAAAGTTACAACAGATGAATCCTGCCTTTTGTTCTATCAGAAAAGTAAAACAGATCAGTTTATTTCTTTTACCGATTCATTGCTGATCAGAGATCGTTTTGAGGGTACAATAATAGCCAGGGACAGGGCAGGCAACAGCAGTCGCACTTCACATCTGAAATATTTAATAGATACTTCTACTTTCAATATGAAAATTGACCCGGTTGGTGGAATTTTCAACCGAATGACAATGGTCACTCTCAGTGCTTCCGATGATGTTACTTTTTTTTACAGTTTTGATCCTTTAGCACCTCCGGAATATTTTTCCCGGTATGAGAAACCATTTCTTTTGCCACACGGGTTAACCATTTTGCGTTATTTTGGAAAGCGCACATCAGGTAAGCAGTCGGAGATTCTGAAAGCCCGTTACATTGTAGATACAATTGCACCAAAACTTCAGATTAAGGTAACACCAGGAAATAGGGCAGATACAGTTCATCTCTTTTCCAGGGAAAAATCGGTAATAAGATACACACTGGACAAATCATTACCTAATCAGAACAGCAATCTGTTTATAGAACCGCTCGTGATACCGCACCGTGGGTTGTCGACAGTTAAAGCCAGTGCGTGGGATGATGCTGGTAATCAGTCTGAAATACTGATTTGGGAACAAAAGTATGATCACACACCTCCACAAATCAAGATTTCCCATGATGGTGGATTCTATACCCGACCTTTGACCATCTTTTTTACATCAGATGAGACTGTCAAAATTTTTTACACTCTGGATGGCTCTTCAGTAAAAGAAACCTCGCCTTTATATATGAACAGCGGGATTATAATTTCCAGGAATGACACTACGATTTTGCGGTATACTGGTGTGGATGAAGCAGGTAACAGGACAGAGGAAAAGACTGCCATTTTTATTCTGGACACCAGACCACCTGATGTAAAAATACGTATAGACCGCAATATGCAAGATACTGCTTTCACTATAAATATGTTCACCAATGAGCCGGCTGCCGTGTATTATACCATTGATGGCAGGGAGCCTGACACTTTTTCACAGATTTATACTGAACCGTTTACATTGAGATTTGGTGATCAGATGAAGTACATGGCGATTGACAGAGCAGGTAATCGCAGTCAGGTAAAAATCATGGATGATCTGCAAAAGCCTGTGGTTATTGCAAATCCTGATGGCGGGGTTTTCAATAGAAAACTTAAGATTGCATTTATTAAAAATTCCAGAGGCACAGTCTTTTGGCGTACCAGTGCAGAAGAGGATTTTCAGAAAGCAGCTGACACTTTGGAGATTAGAGAAGATGGAACGCATATTCTGGAGTATTTTTTTGAGAACGAGGTGTCTTTAAGGAGTGCCATTCGTCGCAGTGTTTACCGTATTGATAAGACACCGCCCTTCGTACAGGTGAAGCTGCGCAAGGGAGTAAATGATTCGGTAATTGTATTTTTTGAAAGTTCTGAGCCTGCTTCCATTTACTACACTACAGATAATTCGGATCCTTTACGGAGTAATACAACGCAAATACTGGGAAATAAATTTAATCAGACCAGAGATCGGATAGTTCTGAAAAGAGATAATGATATTAAGCTGGCGTTCTATGCAGAAGATGCGGCCGGAAACCAGAGTTCTGTCTCGATACTTGATATTTTTAAACCACGTGCTGTTGCAAATGTTCCTTCCGGAGCAGATCGTGTATATAACCGCATAATTTCAATTACCTTAAATTCATATGATCAGTCTACAATTTATTTTGAACGACATGGCAAGTTTCCCACAACAGAATCTGAAGTTTTTTCGGAACCTCTGACATTAATGGAATCGGATACCATAATGGCATTTGTAATTGATGCATCCGGACACAGGGGAGATGTAGATACTTTTATATATATTATCGACCTGCCGCCATCACCCAGGTTTACCATTTCACCAGATACAGTGTACAAGGAAATGAAGGTGCTTTTTGATCCGGCAGGATCTTTGGATAAGGAATGCAGTTTCGAAAATCTGAAGTTCAGATGGGATTTTGATGGAGATGGGCTTTTTGACAGTGATTATGCAGGCTATGCCAGAGTTGCTCATATTTTTTATAAATGCGGCATGTATAAACCTGTGCTTGAGGTTATGGATAACAATGGACACAGCGCCAGTATCTCCAAAACGGTTCTGGTTCGTGAGCGATGTTCTGAGGATATGGTTTCGGTAATAGATTCTCAGGGACATGCGTTTTGCATAGATAAGTATGAATGGCCGAATTCTGCTGGTGTAAAGCCACTTACAGGTGTGAGTTGGGTTGAGGCAAAGATGAACTGCACAGATGCAGGAAAAAGGTTATGTACACGTAAGGAATGGGAAACTGCATGTAAAGGTGGTGTAAAAACAATCTATCCATACGGTGATAATTACGATAAAAAAAAGTGTCCAACAGAGGGCAGGAATATATGGAAATCGGGCTTATTCTCTGAGTGTAACAGATACGGGATTGAAGATATGCTTGGTAACACCTGGGAATGGGTGGAAAAGACCGATAGCCAGTATCGTCAGATGGTTGGTGGATCGTATCTTTCGGGCAGGGATGCTTATTGTGGTCTTACGGTTGAAGGAACAGTTGCGACACGGTCAAATGAAACCGGATTCCGGTGCTGCAAATGAAAAATATTAAACTCATTCTGATTTTACTTTTCCTTTTCATTCGGGTTCCAGCAGAAATATCCTTTCCTGAATGGGTCATAGAAGATGCATATGAAAAGGAGTTGCTGCTGTTTAATGATATAAAAGCAGTCACACCTGAAGAGATGAGAATTGCGCTGGATCAGTATAACAAGGGCCGGTTTAAAAACGCTGCAGAGATATTTGAGAAACTGAGGCAGTTGAATCTTCCTGATCAGAGGCTTGATTTCATAGTTTTTGCACTGGGTGAATGTTACCGGGGACTTGGCGTTCACAACAAAGCACAGGACCAGTATCGGTTTATGGTAAAAAACTTTCCCGGTTCCGATTATATTGGTGCTGCACTTTTCAGGATGCTTGAGTTTGCTGTTAACAATAATGATGTACAAAGAGCTGACAGCATTCTTTCGGTTTTTCAGACCAGTTTCAGGAAACATGCTCTTTACAATTCGGTTCTTTATTTGTGTGCTAAATCTTATTACGATCAGGAGCGGTTCGGAGAGTCGATTCAGTTGCTTTCGCAGATTCCTAAAAAATCTGCATTGTATCATAAGTCCTGTTTTCTTACTGCAATATTGCTTATCCAACTGCAGGAGCATCAGAAGGCACTTGAAATACTGGATGAAGTGATAAAAAATTCAAATGATCTGGATCTATGTGCAGAAGCAGCAATTCTAATGGGTGATATCTGCTATAGCCGTAAAGATATCACCAATGCCATCTCATATTACAACTATGTTCCAGCATCTGCATCCAGATATCAGTTTGCTTTATTAAAAATTGCACGTGCCAATCTGGATCTAAAAAGGTTTCATACTGCTCAGAAAGTGGGTTCCGATTTTTTGTTAAAATATCCGCGCAGTATCTATTGCTTTGAAATGGCATCGATTTTAGAACAGGTGTATTTGGAAACCGGTCAGAATGATAAATTGGAATGGGTGCAAAAGCTTATCCATTCACATATTCTGTCACACCGATTTTCAATTGATATTTATGCAGAAATAGACCGCTTGACTGATATAGTCAGGGAGTGGCAGATCCTTGAGTATAAGGCAATCAGAAAACAGGACAAAAGACTGTTGGCTGCAGCCAGGGAGAACATAATAAAAGCAAAAGATCTCAAATCTCGTTTCTATGCGTTACTAAACGATATTAATACTGATGCTTTGATAAATTCCAGAGATGTGGGGGGATCAACTTTTCTGGCTGAACGCCGTTATCTGAATTTGCTTAAGAAGAGAAACGTTGAATTAGAAAATTCTGTTGGCAGATTAAAAATGGAAATCTCATTGAGAGAGGAACAGACCAAAATTATCTCAGGTGACAAAGATACGGTAAATGGAATTGACAGTCTGAAGTCATTGCTAAATGAACTTGAAAAGGAGAGAAATGAAAATGACAAGGAATATGCACTGGTAATCAAGGAATGCATGGAAGGAGACAAGGTCAGTAACCAGATAAATGGGGTGATGCAGGCAAAGTTTATCGACTGGAATTTTATCACCTATCAGAAGAAAAAAGAAAGGATAAAAGACCTTTCGGCGAAGCTTTCTGCATACAGGAAATCATCCAAAATTACCATGGCTGACAGCAGTTCTTTCGATGCTGATTCGGTTGAAAATATGCTGCAGACGCTTACTGCAAGTATGAAAGAGGACCGGAAGAGGCTGACAGAAGATATTCTGACCGCTTTGGAAGTTCATCCCAGTAACCGCTTTAATCCAAAAATCTATTTCAGGCTTGCAGAACTGTATTTTGATGAAGCAGGAGATGAGTTCCAAAGAAAACTGCGTGAGTATGAGAGAAGAATGGCGGATGATAAAGATACTGCTGGCCTGCAGTTTCCAGAATATAATCTTGACAGGGTTATTGCTGTATACCAGAAAATACTGGATCAGTATCCCGGGGACGATATTGCAGACGATGCCTGTTTTTACAAGGCCCTTGCTTTGCAGAAAATAGGCAGGGACAGTCTGGCCAATGTGGTGATGCAGGAGTTAATCGATAAATACCAGCAGAGCGAATATTATGTGGAAGCGAATATGAGTATCGGTCGGTATTATTTCGATCATCCCAGAGAAGAAAATGACCAGGGATATAAGCTGGCCGAAGAAGCTTTTCGTAAAGTCCTTTCTTACCAGGATCACCCTCAATATATTCAGGCCTTATACCATCTTGGGTGGTGCTATTACATGCAGGATCGTTATGATGATGCGATTTCGGTTTTTAAATACCTGGTAGAAAAAGGGAATCTGGATTTTGATCCTTCAAAAAGTGATATCAAGCAGGTGGCCAATCCTTTATTGCGGGGTGAGGCGATTGATTACATAGCAATCAGTTTTGATGAAGAAGGAAGATTGGAGGATGCTGACAGGTTCCTGAAGCTTATTGGGAATCAGGATTATTCCGCCATTGTTCTGAAACGGATAGGTGAACTGCGTGAAGAGGATCTGGATTTTGGCAATGCAATTAAGGTATACAACAAACTGCTCTCCGAATACCCATTAAGCAGCATTGCTGCAGACGCAATGACACGTTTGATTGCCATATATGAAAGTCAGTCAAATATGGATTCCGCAACTGCTGAGCGTCTGAAATTCGTGCACGCATTCAGTAGCGGTTCGGATTGGCAGAAAAGAAACATGCAAATAGATACCGCGCTGGTTAAACGGGTTGATTCTATGGCGATTTCCATAGGGTTATATCTGGCAGATGAGAGTTATAGAAAGGCGGAGGTGACTGGAAATGCCAAAGATTATGAAAAAGCAGCAGATAATTACCGATTCGTTGTGAAAAAATACTTTGACAACGTAAAGGCGGCAAATGCATGCTGGAATCTTGCTGTTATTCTGGAGACAAAGCTGGGAAAGAAAAATCTTGCTTTTGAGCAGTATTTAAATTTCAGCAAGAACAAAATTTATGAAGCGCAAAGAAGAGAACAGGCTGCATTGAACGCTCTGGCATTAGCTCAATCACTTCTGACGGATGATACAACCAGAAGTGGAGCTAAACTGGGGAATGCAGCAGAAAGAGTGCTGAAAGCATCCGGAAACTATTGTGAACTTTTCCCGGAAGGTAAATTTCATAGTAAAGTACTTCTTGGAATGGGAGCTGTATATTTCAACAGGAAAATGTATAATGAGGCTCTCGAGCTGTATGAGAAAGTAAATGGCAAAGGAAGTACAGACAGTTTGTACTTTGAATCGTTACTTTTATCCGGGCAGTGCCATTACGGGTTGGAGCAATACGACAAGGCATCTGTTTTTTTTAAAAAGGTATGGAACGAATGTAGCGATCCGCAAAAACGAGCAGATGCTATAAAACTGCTTTTGCAGTCTGAGTTTCTCTATGCAAAATCTTTGTTCAATTCTGGCGATTATCTGAATGCTGCTTTGGCATTCCAATACATCGAGGAGAAATATCCGGGGAGTATCTATGGAGATTTAGCCCTGTTTAATGCTGCCGGAGCATACGAGAAGCTTGAACAATGGAATAAAGCCTGTGAAAGCTATCAAAGTCTGGTAAATAAATATCCTGGTTCAAAACTGGCTCCGGATGCTCTTTTTAATGCTGCAAACGATTATGAGAAGGCTGATAAAATTCTAAAGGCGGCTGAAACATACGAGATGCTCTCATCCAGATATCAGGAGTCGCAAAGAGCCAAAGATGCGCTTTTTAATCTGGGATTCTGTTATGAGAAACTGGGAAAACTGGACAAGGTTGCCGAAGTCAATGAATTGTATTCGACAAGATATCCCGGTGAAAAGGATGTTGAATCTCTGCTGTTAAGGTCGGCTGGTTATTATGCAAAAAACGCCCAGTATGACAGAGCAATAACGGTTTATCGTAATTTTGCTAACCGATATAACCGCAGTGCAAGATCGGTAGAAGCAATTTATATGATAGGAAAATGTTATCTGGATCAGAAAGACTTGGTGAATGCAGCATTCAGCTTTGATCTGGCAGAAAAGCATAACATGAAACTTATACAGGAGGGTTTGCAGGGTAACAACTATTATGCCGCTGAGGCTGCATATCAGACTGCAATGCTTAACCGTGAGCAATTTTTAAAAGTTAAAATAGTCTTGCCTGAAGAACAAATAAAGTCTGCATTAAAAAACAAATCAGATCTTTTGAATGAAGCAGCAAAAGCATATCAGCGGGTGGTACAGTATCATAGTGAAAGAATGTTTGAAGCTGCGTTCCGGATTGGGGAACTGTATCATGATTTTTCAGAGGAATACAGGACTCAGGAGCGCCCAAAAGCTGATCCAATAACAAATGCAATTCTGGAAAGGGATATTTATAAGCTTTCGTCACAATTATTACAAAAAGCATTTCTTCCCTACAAAAATGCCATCAAACTTGCAGATGCTTTTGACTCGTTAACACATGATCAGCGCTTATGGATAGAAAAGTCCAGAAGCAATCTTATAAATTGTTTCGATAAGGCGGGTGAGTATTTATTGATGGCGATAGAAATGATGAAGAATGCTCCGATTCCGGATGATATCCGTGAAAAACCGCTTCACCATTATCAATACCTTAAAAAACTGTTTGAGACATTATCCCCCTCAATAGAGGAAGCAGCACAATACTATGCTGAGGCGATCAGGCAGACTGATTCATTGAAATTAAGTGATTCTGTATGTGCCATTTTTAAAGATCATTACTGCAGACTGAATTTTATGACCGGATCTAATTATGACGGGCTTTCTATTCAAATACTGGAAAACACCAAAAACCTCCCCAGAAATCTTAATGAAGAGGAGAGGGAGGAACTTCTATTTCAACTGGAGGACATAGTATTTGAACTTCAGGACAAGGCATTGTTGTCTTATGAAAATGCAATCGAAAGGCTGGCGGAGAATGGCTTTACCGGTAATGCCTATTACAGCAGAATCTGGGAAGGCCTGGCAAGGTTAAGTCCTGAAAAATATGGAAAATCTTTTTACAAGAGTTTTAAAATGGCTACCGATGAAGAGTGGGTGTTTAGAGCTGATAGTGTGGAAAAATGGAACAGCAAGGATGTACCAGGTACCGGGTGGTATCCGGTTCATAAATTAAGAGGCAACATTGATATAGCAGGTGAAAAGTGCAGCCCTGTATGGGGTGAAGAGGAAATGAACAAAATTTATCTGTGGAAATATCTGTTTCTTTCTGGAGAACCTGGTAATGCTTCTGTTTACGTTAGTTCACCAGGCAAGTACAAATTATACATAAATGGGGTGCTAACCATGAATGATACCTCGTCAAACCCTCACAGAAACGGGGTTGTGGACAGTGCGACAGGTGTCGTATCATTGGTAAAAGGTGGCGATAATTTTATATCTGTAGAAGTAGAAAGAGCTGATAGTATAAAAAGTGGAATCGCGGTGTTTTTTACTGCACTTGTAGACACTACCAAACGGTTTGAATCTACAATGAAAACACCGGCAGTGACAAAGCCCGATAAAACAACTGCTCTTAAGGATAACACAGTTAAAGGTCATGAAAAAAGTATCAATAAATCTGAATACAGGAACAAAAGAGACTTAATGAAAGCCATCGATGAGTACAGAAGGCGGGAGCTTCTTGCCAATGAAGAGATCGAGAGTGAAAAGGTGAAATTACAGAAATTGCACCTGGCAATGAAGGAATTGGATGAAAAAATAAAGAGGCTTCAGAAAAAAGGGAATAGTTCCGGGCAGCGGTAATTGCTTAAATCAATTTTGATTCATTAGACTTGCACCACCGGTATTAACTTTCCGGATAGCTCCATCACCAATAAAGATGAATTCCTTAAGCTGGGTTCCGTAAAAATTACGACAGCCTTCTTCATTTAGAAAACCTGGAAGGCATGCCCGGTGTTTTTCCTGATGAGCAGCGATGATGCAGGCTCCTTCATAGGCGATCTGTTGCAGCTCAGAATCGAAGGGGGTGTTGTTTTGTGCTGATGGAACAAGGGTACTGAGTACCGTTGTGTTATGGCTGGTGCCAAAGGTTACGCAGAAATCTTGTCTGTAAAAGAAATCTGCACATTTCTTTAAAAGTTCCAATGAAGTGTTACTGCAGAGAAATTCTACAGCAAAAATACCCAGTTCGTGTAATTTGCGTGCTATAGAAGCCATTTTTTCTTCAACATCAGAAATGCCGTTCAAGTTAAAGTCAAAAATCGGAAAACTAGGGATACCTCCTGCTTCCAGAATAAGTGAGCGAACCTGATGTGTGCTGAAAAATGAAGTATAATTTTCATCAATATATGCAGCTTTCCCGAAATCAAAAAGTCGTTCACGAATCTGATCCTGCAGAAAAAAACTGTGAGAAAGATCGGTTGTAAACTGGGGATCATCGAAAAGGTTTCTGAAAGCGGTTATCTGATCCTGAGGCTCAGGCCACTTATGGACAATTGCTGAATAGAGGCATTTTGCCAGGTGGTGTTCTCTTACCGAATTTTTTGCATAAGTATTACGGATATGATTGTAATCCAGTGACAGGTCAATATTGCGCTCTGATAGTAGTCTGTTAAGCTGCTCAACCATTTTCCAGATCCGGTCCTGAGTTATCTTCCACATGGTTGAAATCAGGTTTCTGGAATCGCTGGACAGTTTTAATGGATAATTCAATCCTTTTCCGCAAAGATATATTACACCAGGATTAACAGGGTCGTTCCAGTGAAATCCATTTTCATGGTCTTCCTGATTGATCGATACCAATTCAATATTAAAAAGTGGATACACCCCAGCCTGTTCACATGCAGTTGCAAATTCCTCATATCCTTCGGTTGTATTAAAATCGTTGATTCCTAAAACGGAAATATTTTGCTCTCTGGCCAAGGCTAAAGCATGGCTGATGCTTTCAAAGGGACTGAAACAATAGGGTGTATGGATATGTGTGTTTACATTAATCATGCAGTAAAACCAATCTTCAGTTATTTATTCAAGAATAGATATTAAAGATAAGATACTGTTTATTCAGGTTTCAACTTTTAATAACTATTGCTGCGAATATTCTTGGATTCGGGAAGCAGAAGACGGAAATCTGAAGGATAAATTATCCTGGCCAGTTAAATAAAAAACACTTATTTTATATGCTTTGCCGTTCGTTTTGGCAGGTTCGGGACTGGAGGTCTTTATCATCACCACTAATAGCAGGTATCTGATCGATGAGGAAATTGAAAAACAGGCAATACGGTTTCCTCAGAGAATGTCCAAAGAGCAGTTTTTCCCGGTAGCATATTACTACATGTTCCTTTCCCGGCAGATTGAGGAGAAGTTCAAGGAACTTTTCAGTAAGGGGTATATAAAGGGAACAGTCATTCTAAGTATAGGGAATGAAGCAACTACGGTTGGGATGACCCTTCCATTTCGTCCCGGTAAAGATGTGTTTGCATTGGGGCATCGTGATTTTGGTGCACATCTGGCAGCAGGAGCATCACCTCTGTCTATGATCTGTCAGTATCTGGCCAATGAAAAGAGTCCCACACACGGTAAGGAAGGAAATGTGCATCATGGTGACGCGAAGATGCGGCGATTCCCTTTCATGAGTCATTTAGGGTGCATGCTTTCTACTGCAGTCGGGGGTACATGGGCAGCTCGCAGAGCAGGTGAAGAGGTGTTTGGGCTGGCCACCATTGGTGATGGAGGAAGCAGTACCGGTGATTTTCATGAATCACTGAACATGGCTTCTGTTCAAAAGGTACCAGTTCTTTTTATTGTGGAAAACAATTATTATGCATACTCGACTCCGATAAAGAATCAGTATAACTGCAAAAGGCTTTCGGACCGTGCTGTTGGATATGGTATTGAAGGAATGACCATAGATGGTACCGATGTCTGGGAAGTATACAATGCGGTTTGTGATGCTTTGGAAGCTATGAATGAGGATCAGAATCCCAGGCTTATCGAATGTATGACTTTACGGTTGGAAGGGCATGCGGTTTATGATAAAGCAGAGTATGTTCCCAGGGAGCTGCTGAGCAAATGGCGGGAAAATGATCCTTTGATTAAAGCACGATCCGCACTATATGACTGTGGTTTCACAGAGGATGATATAAGTCAATTTGAACAGCATATTACCGATACCGTAAGCAATAATGTTATGCAGGCCCTTAAGTATGGTCGTCCCGATCCTCTTACCATATCCACGAAAGTCTATGCTGATAGAAGCATCGAGCAGGTGAAGCCGTTCAAATCTTCCAATGCAAGAAACTTGAATGCGATTCAGTCTGCTCTGGATTATCTGCTTTCAGAAAACAGTAATGCCTTTATTATTGGACAGGATGTGGGAGTTTATGGTTCAGCATTTAAGACTTGTAAAGGCCTTTATGAAAAATATCCCGAAAGAGTGATCGACAGTCCGGTATGTGAATCGGCAACGACCGGTTTTTGCCTGGGTGCATCACAGACAGGATCAAGACCTATTATGGAGTTCCAGTTTGCCGATTTTGCTACTGAGGCAGTGACCCAACTGGGGCTGAATACTGCGACCTGGTTTTTCAGATCTGGTGTCCCGGCACCGGTTCTTGTTCGTATGCCATCGGGTGGGGGAATCACTCTGGGGGCGTTTCATTCAGGCGAATTTGATGGATTATGGTCCAGGTTTCCTGGATTGAAGCTTTTTTTCCCGGTTACTCCACAGGAGACATTTGAGGCGCTTGTTGCTGGTTTTTATGATCCTAATCCCTGTATAGTTTTTGAGCACAAGTTACTTTACTGGGGTAAACAGGGCAATATCGATTTTGATGGTGATCTCAATTCGATCTACAGACCTAGAAAGTATACTGAAGGATCCGAATTAACAATTGTTGCATTTGGCGCGATGGTGGAAGCTGCAGTTTCAGTTGTTAATAATCATAAATATTCCGCAGAGGTATGGAATCCATTTATATTAAACCCTATAGAACCAGGTCCCATTATCGAATCTGTACGGTCGACCGGGCGTCTGCTGGTAGTGCAGGAGAGTGGATATACTGCTGGTTCAGGAGATCGAATCATCTCAATTATCTGCAAGGAATGTTTTAATTCGCTGAAAAACGCTCCAGTATTAATAAGCGCTCCGGATACTCCAGTGCCATTTGCTAAGGAACTTGAAACCTTTTATTTACCAAGCCAGAGCAGGATCAGGAACGCAATAGAATCGATGATCGGAGAGAAATGTGAGTAAAGAGTTATTTAGAACCATGCTGTTTCTGCCTTCACAGGCTGCAGCAGAAACTGAAGCAACGATTATCAAATGGTATGTTAATCCAGGAAATTCATTCA
>CAYPMS010000089.1:0-14816 GCA_964411655.1 uncultured Fibrobacter sp. | reverse complement strand
CTCTAACCAGCAAAACCTGAACTAACCTTTGTTAACCTGACCGGATATGTTACAGTGAATGTTATCTGGGGTATGATATTTTTTGATTTTGAAGAATCCTGGTTTTTGCATTTCTCTTTCAAGGTAAGTCAGTATACCTGATATTGGCACTTCCTACAAACTCCCTGTGTTTATCACTTAAAGAGTTACCGAAAGATCGGAGATTTGTAATCAGGTATGGATATGTTTTCTGAGATTATCAAGATTGTTCTGGTATGTATCGGCAAATTCTTTTATAATCCATACTGATTGTTTTTTTATAAAAATCATTCTCTTATTCCAAACAATACCGGCTTAAATTAATCGAAATCATGTGGAACGTAGGGGTGTGGCTAAATATTTGTTTGTATTTTTTCATTAACAGTATTATATTAGTACACTATTTTTTCCCGATACGAGATAATAATTTCGTATCTGGATAATATTCGGGCTAGTAACTCAGTGGTAGAGTATCGCCCTTTTAAGGCGAGAGTCGAAGGTTCGAATCCTTCCTAGCTCATCCTCGTTTTTTCCCCTGCCCCCAAATTTCGCCTTAAGAGAAATTTTTATTATGAGTATAAATCAATTATCTAATATTTGGTCTTCATTTCCCTTTCCGCAAGTAGATAAATATTTGACCGATAAACCTCATTGTGCCCTTTTTTCTGGCATGGCAGGTTCTAGTGATGCTTTTCTGATCAGTGATCTGTTTTTCAAATCCCAAAAAACCATCATGGTTTTCACAGAAAACAGCAAGAAAGCAGAGACATTGGTGGATGAATGTCGCTCTTTTCTGGGTGATGAGCAGGTAATATCGTTTCCATCCAGAGATGCTATTCCTTATAATATGAAATCAGGCTTTGGTCCTACAGTGGAATCCCGTTTCCGGGTGCTTTCCAATCTTCTGGATGGAAATCAAAAAGTAATAGTGGCTCCCTACCCTACACTTCATCAGAAAATCCTGCCCAGAAAAGCTCTGTTCAGCAAGATTATCAGACTTCAGGTTGGTGATGAATTATCCATCACCAATCTTTCCTTATGGCTTAACGATATAGGATTTCACCGGGAAACGCACGTCTCAGACATTGGGACATACAGTATCAGGGGTGGTATAGTTGATGTATACCCATTTTTAAGTGAAAATCCCCTGAGAATAGAATTTTGGGGTGATTTTATAGATTCTATAAGGGAATTCGATGTTTTTACTCAAAAATCTTTGAATTCCTGTAATAAAGCTGAAATATTTCCAGTAAAAGAGTTTACCTTCAGTGATTCTCAGATAGAAAGCGCTCTTAAAAATATCGAAGAGTACTGCAAAGAAAATCAGCTGGACCAGATGGTGGTTCATAAATTGGAGCATCAATGGAAAAGTGTAGGTGATCTGGAAGGTGTAGAATGGTTTATTCACTGGTTTGATCAGCCTTATTCATCGATTCTTGATTATTTGCCTTCAGATGCCATTATTATCTGGAATGATATTATAGCCGTTAAGAGAAGGCTCGATCAGTCACGTCAGAATTACCAAAGACATTTGGAACGGGTTCCTGAGATTTTTCAAGGAGTTGTGTCATATCCCGAGAAACTGCTTCACGATGATGATTCTATTGAACAGGATTTAAGCACCTTTGATTTACTTTTTATTGAAACTCTGGAAACTCCCAGAGATACTGCAAGTTACAGGGTCTCTTTTTCTGAGCAGCCACAACTTCCCCGTGAGCTGGATGTACTTACCCAAAACCTTAAAAATAACCAGAGTGAGGGCCTTAGATGTATCCTTATATGTCCTAATCTGGGACATGCCGAAAGAATGCAGGAATTAATTGGTGAGAGCTGTCCTTTTCTTGAGATTGTTATCGGTTTTCTTCTGCATGGCTTTATTCACCGAGATGGAAATATCCTACTTTATACCGAATCACAGATTATAAACCGGGTAATTCGTCCTCTCAAAGTAAAAAAGCAAAAAAGTGGAATTCCTATTACCGGATATGATGCACTTACTCCTGGAGATTTCGTTGTACATGAAGATCATGGGATTGCCAAATTCATTGGAATCGAAAGGATTAAGACTGGAGAAACCCAAAATGACTGTATGGTGCTTATCTATGCGGATCATGCCAAAGTTTATGTTCCGATAGAAGATTTCCATAAGGTGCAGAAATATGTAGGTAAAGACACCGTGGAACCGGCGCTCTCAAAAATCGGTACTTCTGCGTGGGAGCGGTTAAAAACACGGACTCGTGAATCACTTAAGGAGATGGCCCAGGAGCTGATTGAACTCTACGCCAAAAGACAGTTTCTGGAAGGTATATCTTTTCAGAAGGATAACATGTGGCAGAAGGAGTTTGAGGATTCCTTTATATATGAAGAAACTGCTGATCAGCTTAAAGCTATTCAGGAAATTAAGGAAGATATGGAGTCTTCCAAACCTATGGACAGGCTTATTTGTGGTGATGTAGGTTTTGGCAAAACCGAAGTAGCCATGCGCGCTGCTTTCAAAGCGGTTATGTCCGGTTATCAGGTCGCAGTCCTTGCCCCTACCACTATCCTTGCTGCGCAACACTATAATACTTTCAGCGAGAGAATGTCCGATTTTCCGGTAAAGATTGCTTCTCTCAGTAGATTCCTTAAGCCTTCCGAACAAAAACCGATTATTGAAAAAGTGAAGGAAGGAAAAATCGATATAGTGATTGGTACCCATCGAATTCTCTCCGAAGATATTAATTTTAAGAATCTTGGGTTGATAATTATAGACGAAGAGCAGCGTTTTGGTGTTAATCATAAAGAAAAGCTGCGACAGATGCGCTATAAAGTGGATACTCTATCACTGACCGCGACGCCTATTCCCAGAACATTACATATGTCTTTGATCGGAGCACGTGATCTCTCTATCATCAACACACCACCCAGAAACCGCCTGCCAATTGAGACCAAAGTAGCACAATATCATGATGAGTTGATAAAAAAAGCGATCGATTATGAACTTCAGAGAGGCGGGCAGATCTACTTTGTTAACAATCGCATAAAGAATCTGGATGCGGTTCAGGACAAGCTCGAGCAGATCGCACCCAAAGCGCGTATCATTACAGCTCATGGACAAATGGATGAAAAACAGCTCGAGCTGATAATGAAAGAATTTGTGGCTGGCCGTTATGATATTCTTCTTTCAACTGTAATCATAGAAAATGGCCTGGATATACCCAACGTCAATACCATTATCGTAAACAGAGCAGACACGCTTGGTTTATCCCAGCTCTACCAGTTGCGCGGAAGAGTCGGTCGTTCCTCTGAGCAGGCTTATGCCTATTTTCTCACTCCCCCATTTAACCAGGTCAATGAAATATCGCTCAAAAGACTTCGGGCTTTGGAGCAGTACACGGATCTGGGATCTGGATTTCAGATAGCAATGCGTGATATGGAGATTAGAGGTGCTGGTAACATATTGGGAACAAGGCAGCACGGGTTCATTGCTGCGGTGGGTTTTGAGCTATATTGCAGACTTCTGCAGGATGCCATTGCTGAGATAAGGGGGGAGAAAACCGAAACCATAGCAACCGATGTAAAGTTGGAGATTCCCTTGGAGGCATATATACCGACAGAATATGTATCAGATGGACCGACCCGTATTTCTCTTTATCAGGAGCTTTCGGCTGTTTCAACTCCGGAAAATGTAGATGAGATTCAAAGCAGTATGTTAGACCGGTTTGGGCCTCTTCCAGAAAGTGTAAATTCACTGATACTTCTGATGAAAATAAAAATTTTGGCTCGCAGAGCAGGATGCAGCAGAGTTGCTATTAATAAAAATGGTGAATTGGTATTGTCTTTCCAAGGAGAGCAACAACAGATAAAAGACAATATCCAGCTATTGTTTCAATCTACCGGACGTGATTTTCAGGTTCAATATGAAGAACCTATTTCTCTTCGCACCAAACTTGCAGTTACTGGTAGAAAAGAGATGACTGCTGAGGTAATTAGTATTTTAGAAAAGATAGAGAGTACCAAATCGACTGGTAATAGAATTGATGCTAAGATGATGATTAAGGCAGGGAGAAATTTAAGAGAAGAAAGCATTGAAAATGGCTTTTAAAAAGACCATCATGTATCTTTTTCTGAAATAAAATTCTTCTTTAATTGAGAATTATCTGCAAAAAAATCATCGGCTAGTGCATTGGAAGGTATCTATGTTGAGAATAAAGACTAAATATTTGATTAATCCAGCCGTATATGTACTCTTTATTTTCTTTTCCGGCTGCCAGGAAAAAAACTCCAGTCCGGTAATCGTTCGAATAGGTAAGTCTGTTCTTACTGTTGAAGATCTTTATAAGAGCATTCCGCCAGAATATGCAGATAGAATATCTCCAGAACAGAATGTTAATTATGTCAAGCAATGGATTCAAACAGAATTGTTATATCGTGAAGCATTGCGTTTGAAATATGACAAAGAGCCTTACATTAAGGAAAGGCTTGAAAAAATGAAGAAGGATCTTCTGGCAGCTGAAGTCATTAACAGATCTTCCAAGCATTTCAGCAGTTCTATAGATCAGAGTAGCATCACCGATTACTACAATCAGAATCAGAACAAATTTATAAGAGATAAGGATATGGTTATTTATTTGGAGATTGTAGTGGAAGATCTGAAGACTGCTTATTTGGTAAAACAAAATGCCAATCTTCATAATTTCTCCGAATATGCCGAAAAATATTCCAAGATCCCTTTTTCCGATACTCTCAATGTAACACCTGTCCCTGTCGATGATGTGCCTGCTGATCTGAAAAATGCCATCCAGGCCACCATGCCTGGTAACATTTCCAATCCGGTAAAAAGTGAACTTGGTTATCATCTTTTATTAATCATAGAAAAGCTTCCCAAAGGAAGCATTTGCAGAGAAGAAGAAGTTCGGGAGGAAATCTTAACTATTCTGTCAGCAAAAAAGCAAAAAGAAAATGTGGAAAAGATGATTTCCGCGTTACGTCTTAAAAACGATATGGAATACAATATTAATCTTATTACCGGAAACAATTCCGATAGCGTAGCCAATAACCAATGAGGAGTATCCCGATAATGCCAATTATCTTTTTATCAGCCTTGATTTTTGTCTTTCTCAGCTCAGCCGCCTTTACCCAGGAGCGACTTGACGGTATTGTTGCAGTCGTTGGAAATGAGATTATCCTGCAATCCGAACTGGATGCTTACAGTCTGCTGAGAATGGAAGGTATGGGTATTAATAAGGATAGCTATGATATTTCACAGCTCAAAAAGAGCTTCCTTAACGAACTTATTGATGGCAAAGTATTACTGGCTTATGCTAAAAAAGACAGCACCATAAAAGTTACAGAGCCAGAAGTCGATCAGATGCTTGACAACCATATCTCCATGCTTTTAAAGCAAAATCACCTTACTCTTGAGCAACTGGATGCTGAACTTCAGCGGCAGCAGGGGCTTACTCTAAGCAAATTCAAATCTCAAGCTCGTAAAGCCATCAAGGAACAGCTTTATAAACAGAAAATTCAACAATCCTATCTTTCTTTCATTAAGGTTAGTCGTAAAGATGTGGAATCTTTTTACAAACAATACATCGACAGCCTTCCCAAGGCGGGTGAGAGTGTTCTTTTATCCAAAATTTCTATGAAAATCACACCATCCAATTCAAAGCGACAGGAAGCCTACGAAAAAATAAGAACTGTGAAACAGTTGCTGGATAAGGGTGAAGATTTCGCTGAACTGGCTAAAAAATATTCAGAAAGCCCTGAAGCCATACAAGGTGGTGATCTTGGATTTGTGGCCAAGGGTTCTCTCAATGAACTTGCTTTTGAGGAGAAAGCATTCAATCTGACTCGAGGCCAGATCAGTGAGCCTTTCGAGACCCGTCTGGGATTTCACATTATTAATGTATTAGACAAACAAGATCAAAAAGTACACATTCGTCAGATCTTTGTTAAGATAGAACCTGATGAACAGCAGATTAAACATGTTAATTCCACCCTTGATTCTCTGAGGATTAATTGCAAAACCAAGGATGATTTTTCCAAAGCTGTTCACAAGTTCAGCACTGATTTAGAAAGTAAGAACCGTAACGGTTCCATTGGATGGATTTCTCTTCTTGAACTTCCTGCGGCCGTAAGGATTGCTGTTGATACTCTTGCTCCTGGATCTGTAACCAGAATTGTAAATGAAGAAAACATGTATTCCATTTATCGTATCGATGACCGGGTTAAACAACGTACCCTGAATCTGGAAAATGACTATGGGATTCTTTCCGAAAAGACTAGAGATATCATGGCTCAGAAAAAGCTTATAGATCTGGTATCACAATGGAAGCAGGAACTTTTTATTGATATCAGGCTTTAGGCAAAGGTCTTGAAACGTGGAATATCAGGCATTAGCACCAATATATGACCGGATGATGAATCATGTGGAATATGATGAATGGGCTTTGCTTATAAAAAAAATTCTGAAAAAATACTGCTCTGCCGTTAAACCTTCCATTCTGGAACTTGGTGGTGGCACTGCACAGTTGGCTCAACATCTTGAAAAATTGAATGTATCCTATTTTGGTTCTGATTTCAGTTTCGCGATGTGTCAGCAGGCCCATAAAAAATCCTTTCCCTTTTTCTGTTGTGATTGCCGTCATATTGCCGTAAAGAAAAAATTTGATCTCATTATATTTCTTTATGATGGGATAAACTATCTTCAGACAATGCAGGACTATACACAGCTTTTTAATGAAATTCACTATTGCCTTCAAGATAACGGGTTGTTTCTGTTCGATATTACTACAGAAACCAATTCCCTAAGGCATTTTTATGATTTTCTTGATTTCGAGGATTTTGGTGATTCCTCTTACGTACGCCACAGTTACTATGATCCTGAATCTTGCATCCAGTTTAATGATTTCACTATTTTCCATAAATGTAAAGACAGTGATTTATATCAGAAATTTAACGAACTCCATACTCAAAAAGTTTTTCCTGCAAAGTCAATTCAAGAGCAGATTCCTTCCTCCAAATTCAAAATAATAGGCATCTGGGATGATATTTCCTTCAGAAAGTTTTCTGCAAAATCTGAACGTATCCATTTTTTAATTAAAAAATCAGGATAATTATGATTCAGTTTTCCCATGTAAGTAAGAAATTTGACAGCAGTTATGAAGCCTTAAAAGATATCTCTTTTTTTATCGATAAAGGTGAATTCGTCTTTCTGACAGGGGCCAGCGGAGCCGGCAAAACTACTTTACTCAAACATATATACATGGAAGAATTTCCCAGTTCGGGTGAAGTCTTTGTTTGTGATTATGATTCCAAATACATCAAACCATCCCAGATACCTTATCTACGAAGAAAACTGGGTATAGTATTTCAGGACTTTCGACTATTGAATGACAGAAACATTTTTGAAAACGTTGCTTTCTCATTAAGAGTAATTGGTAAGAAAGAGAAAGAAATCAAAAAGAAAGTCTTTGAAGTTCTCTCTTTAACCGGTTTGATTCACAAGTGCTTCCATTTCCCTAATCAGCTTTCTGGTGGTGAGCAACAAAGGGTCTGTATTTCCAGGGCTATAGTTAACGACCCCTGGGTTCTTTTAGCTGATGAACCTACTGGTAATCTTGATCTGGCTGTTTCAAAAGATATCTTTTCTTTGCTGCAAACCATTAACAGTTGGGGCACTACAGTTATTATGTCAACACATGATTTAAATCTAATCGAACCCTATCATTATAGACGTCTTGTCCTCTCCAGAGGTTCTCTTATAAGTGGTGGGGATGCATCGGTCAAACCTAAATTCTCCGGGAGTTTCATATGATTATCGTAACAGGTTGTGCTGGATTCATTGGCTATCACCTCTGCAGATATCTTCTTACTCAAAAATATAAAATCATTGGAATTGATAACATTAATGAATATTATGATCCGGAGCTTAAAAAAGCCAGACTTGCACAACTTTTGCCATCACCCGATTTTTCCTTTCATAAAGCCGATATTTGCGACTACGACTCTATGGAAAAGATTTTTGAAAATTCAAATGCCGATATGGTCTGCCATTTGGCTGCACAGGCGGGTGTAAGATATTCTATTACTCATCCTTTTGCTTATCAAAAATCTAACAATGAGGGTTTTTTAAACATTTTAGAGCTTTCAAGAAAATATAAAATTAAAAACTTTGTATTTGCTTCCTCTTCTTCAGTGTATGGAAAAAACAGCAAGCTTCCTTTCTCAGAAGAAGATCCTGTCGATCAGCCCATTTCTCTTTATGCTGCTACTAAAAGATCAAATGAATTGACCGCATTTTGTTACAGCCATCTTTATAAGCTTAACACATCTGGACTTAGATTTTTTACCGTATACGGACCCTGGGGAAGACCGGATATGGCTTTGTTTATTTTTACAAAAGCCATTATTGAAAACAGGCCAATCGAAATTTTCAATAATGGAAAAATGTTGAGAAATTTTACCTATATCGATGATATCATAGACGGAATTGTAAGGGTACTAAACAATCCTAAACCTTTCGAGATTTACAATATTGGCAATGATAGAGCTGAAAACCTCCTCGATTTCATCTCTGAGATAGAATCTTGCATTGGCAAAAAAGCAATTCGAAATTATCAACCCATGCAAATGGGAGATGTTCCTGCTACTGTAGCCGATATAAGAAAGATCCAGTCTTTAGGATATCAACCTAAAACCAATATCAATAAGGGTATTAAAAATTTTATAAACTGGTACCGTGATTATTACAAAGTTTGATAACACTCTATCTCGACTTACGGCAAAGCCTGAGAGTATATTTACCTTCAGCTTTAATTTATAAATCTATTCAAAGGAGATGTATGTACAATCCCAAGATTTGCGTTGTTGGATTAGGATATGTAGGTTTACCCCTGGCCATAGAGTTAGCTAAGTACTTTAATGTTACCGGTTTTGATATTAAAGAGTCCAGAATTAATAACCTGATTTCAGGTTATGATTCTACAGGTGAAACCGATTCCCAAACGCTTAAATCTTCTTCTTTGAATTTTACTTCTAATCAATCATTGATTAAAGAAGCCGATTTTGTAATAGTTGCTGTTCCTACACCTATCGATGAGCACAAGTCTCCGGATTTAACACCCCTTTACCGTTCTTCAGAAACTGTTGGTAAAAACCTTAAGAAAGGCGCAATAGTAGTTTATGAATCAACGGTATATCCGGGAGTGACAGAAGATGAATGTGTTCCGGTGCTGGAGCGATTCTCAGGAATGAAATGGAAAAAAGATTTTTTTGTGGGATATTCCCCAGAGAGAATAAATCCCGGTGACAAAGTACATACAGTTTCCAAAATCACCAAAATCGTTTCTGGTGATTGTGAAGAAACCCTGGAAAAAGTTGCACATGTGTACGGTTCCGCTGTTAAGGCAGGTGTTTACAAGGCTTCTTGCATCAAAGTAGCAGAAGCAGCTAAAGTGATTGAAAACACTCAAAGAGACATCAATATAGCATTGATGAATGAATTGAAGATAATTTTTGACAAAATGAACATTTCTACCAAAGAGGTTTTACAGGCAGCTTCAACTAAGTGGAACTTCCTTCCATTTGAACCTGGCCTGGTTGGTGGGCATTGTATCGGTGTTGATCCTTATTATCTGGCTTATAAAGCAGAAGAAATCGGACATCACCCACAGATAATCATGGCCGGAAGGAGAATTAACGATGCAATGGGCAGATATTTTGCCCGGGAACTGATCAAAAAAATGATTCACAAAAGAATTACTATCATGAGTGCTGATGTGCTTATTCTTGGCATAACCTTTAAAGAAAATGTCCCTGACATCAGAAATTCCAAAGTGATAGATATCATTAAAGAGCTTACGGAATTTGGAATTAAAACTCATGTATGGGATCCTGTTGCAAATCCCATAGAGGTAAAAGAGGAATATGGAATAGACCTTATTGAAAATGCTCATAACAGAACTTTTGATTCCATAGTTTTGGCAGTAAAACATGACCAGTTTATTAAAATGGGTAAAGACTATTTTCAGAAATTATTGTCACCTGATGGATTATTTTATGATATCAAAGAGGTCTTTTAGGATGCATTTTAGATGTTTCTTTTTTCTTTTCTTTTTTTCTGCAGTTTTTCTTGTTTCCGGCCAGACGTCAAATACAGATCTGCTTTTGCTAAATAAACTTGGGAGCAGTCTTTCGAAAGACAAGATTGAATATTCTGACGATGTCAGTCGTTTATTGAGCAATTATGCGACCGAAAAAGATACATCTGAGATCGATACTGTTGACAGTCTTTCAACAACAGATTCAACTGATTCCATCAAAACAAATGATCTTTCGGTATATCAGAAACTCATTACTGGTGAAAATATCAATCCTGATAGCATGCTAAAGGATATCAATATCTTTGGCTACGATCTTTTTAGCAAACTGCAGCCATTTACTTTTGCACCCACCAATGAAGCTTCAGTTCCTGCAGATTATCCTATAAGTGCAGGTGATGAAATCAATCTGTTGCTCTGGGGAAGAATAAATGAGGAATACAATTTAGAAGTCTCCAGAGATGGAACCATTAATATACCTAGGATTGGACCAGTTTCAGTTGCTAACCAAACCTTTAATAACATGAAAAAGAATATCACCGACAGGATCGAAAAAATTGGCGGTGTAAATTCATCTATTTCCATGGGTAAATTAAGAACGATCGGTGTATATATTGTAGGTGAAGTTAAAACTCCCGGTTTTTATACTATCAGTGCTCTATCTAATGTCACTAACGCCTTATTTTATGCCGGTGGGCCCACTCACAATGGATCTTTGAGAAACGTTCAGTTAAAACGCAATGGTAAAATTGTCGCCACAATTGATTTTTACGATTTCCTTTTATCTGGAAATGATCACAGCAATCTAAAGCTGCAATCTGGCGATGTTATTATTGTCCCTTTGATTAAAGAAATGGCTGCAGTTGTAGGTAACGTCAGAAGAAGTGCTTTGTATGAATTAAAAGGAAAAACAAATCTAAAAGATATTATTGAAATTGCCGGAGGTATAACTCCTGCTGCATGGGTAAATAGAATTCAGATAGAACGTTTTTTTAAAAACGCGAAAAAAATTGTACTGGATATCGACTCTATGAATCAGAAATTTTCACAATTTGAAATTATGGATGGTGATATAGTTAAAATATACCCTATTCTTGAAAAGGATAAAAATGCGGTATATCTTAGTGGAAACGTCCTGAGGCCTGGAAAATATGAGTTCCATGATGGAATGAAGATCACTGACATCATCCCTGATTATCATTGCTTGCTACCGGAAACCTATTTTGAATATGCTATTATATTACGACAGGAACCTCCTTCCTTTTTAAACCGAATCATTGCATTTGATCTTAAGCAAATACTAGAAAACCCGGATTCTCAACAGAATATTCTTTTGCAGGAAAGAGATCAGATTGTCATCTATGACAGAGATTTTTTTGAGCCGGACCGTTCAGTTTATATTGAGGGCGCAGTAACTAAAAAAGGAAAATATAAATTACTTAACAATATGAAAATACGTGATCTGATTCTTCAGGCAGGTGGACTCAGTGATGAAGCCAGTCCTACGCGGGGTGAACTGTATAGAAGGGTTTCTAAAAATAATGAAATAATATCCATCGAAAAATTAGATTTTTCCGTTGAAAGCGCAATGAAAGACGATCCTCAGCACAATCTTCTTTTACAAAAATCCGACTGGGTATTTATTAGAAGCAAAAAAGGTTGGGAAAATGAAAGAAAAGTAACCCTATCCGGACAGTTTGTGTACCCTGGAACTTACGTTTTATTTGAAAAGGAAACTCTGGGTGATCTAATTAAAAGAGCTGGTGGTTTCAAGGACGATGCTTCTTTATCCGCAGCAATTTTTACCAGAAAATCTATTGGTGAGCTGCAAAAAAAATATGCCAACGAATATTCCAAACAAACAGAAATGGATATACTTAAATTATCCACAGATGCTACAACAAAACTGAATCCTGAACTGATCAAGCTGATAACCAATCAACAGTTATCCTTAACAAAAAAGAGCGATGAGGAAATTGTTAGTGGAAGAGTAATCATTGATCTAAACGATGAAAGTAATTATAGTGATTTTTATCTTGAAGATGGAGATGAATTGCATGTACCAAGAACCTCCAATACTGTATCTGTTGTAGGTGAAGTCTTCAATCCTTCGACTTTCAAATACGAAAAACATAACAGAAAAGTATCAGATGTAATTGAAACTGCAGGAGGAATGAAAAAAAATGCTGATAAGAAACGAGTTTACATTATTAAAGCCAATGGCAAGATTGTAACAAATAAAAGTATCAAAATTCTTTCCAGCAATCTGGAACCTGGAGATGCTGTGGTAGTCCCACAAAAAATTAAATATTCGAAAGGATTTGCAGAATCCATCAAAGTTGTTTTTGAAACACTTGGAGCTCTTACTACAGTGGTTACTCTAATAGTTGCTCTGAAATCTTTATGATATAGCTTATGAAGCAAATATTATTAAAATGATTCAGATTAACAAATGAATTACAGTTCACAATATTGTATTAATAATGAATCACATTACTGGTAAATGCAAAAATAAGAATTTTATTGACGTGAAATCAGTAAATGGATTATGAATAGCAATATTCTGAACATGGGTTGAAACCAGCATAATCAATGGTTTTGATCATGTGTATTTAAGGAAATTTATGAAAATTTTACATATTGTTCAAGGTAGTGTAGGTGGAACTCTAGAATATCTGAAACTTTTGATTCCAAGACTCAAAAAATCAGGTTTTGAAAATAAAGTTATTTGCCACAGTGAAATCTGTGAAGAACTTAACAGGCTCAGCATTAAAACTTTTAAAATTGAAATGAATCGAGAAATAACTTTTAAAGATGATTTACTTTCTTTTATCAAAATTTTAAAAGTTCTAAAATCATACAAACCAGATATCTGTTATCTTCATAGTTCAAAAGCTGGAGCACTTGGCAGAATTGCCTGTTTTCTTACCAGAACCAAATGTGTATACAATCCTCATGGCTGGTCTTTTGCAATGCAAACTGGTTATATAAACAAACTTTTTTATATCTTAATTGAGAAATCATTATCTTTACTCTGCAGCAGGATTATTTTGATTTCTGAAGCAGAAATGTCAATTGCCAAAAATTATAAAATTGCACCTGTATGGAAACTTACTACAATTTACAACGGCATAGACATCGATAAATTTTCTGATGCAGTAGCAGTAGACCGCAAAACGATTTTAAATTCAGACGAAAAAAACATTGTAATCGGTATGGTCGGCAGGCTTACCGAACAGAAAGATCCGATGACGTTTATAAAGATTGCAGCGGAAATTTTGAAAGTAAATAAGAATACAAAGTTTGTCCTAGTTGGAGATGGTAATCTGCGGGATAAAACTTTAAATCTGGCAAAAGAGTTAGGTATATCTGATAAATTGGTTTTGACCGGATGGGTAAAAAACCCGGAATCCTATATCAAAGCATTTGATATTGCTGTGCTGACCTCAAGGTGGGAAGGTTTTGGTCTGGTATTAGCTGAATATATGGCAGCTGGTAAACCGATTGTTGCTTCAAACATTGATGGAATTCCTTATGTTATTACCAACAAATTTGATGGTTTATTAGCTACTCCTGGAGATGTCAATGATTTCGTAACCAAAATTCTTTCAATAATTAATGACCGAAAATTATCAGATAAGCTCACACAAAACGCAAAAAATACAGTTAGAACCAAATTTTCTATTGATAGAGTCATACTTGAACATACACAATTGTTTAACAAAATATCGGATAATAAACTGTCTTAACTATCAATTCATTATGGAAGTAAGCGCATCATTTCAAAACCCCACTATGGCATCACCTCTTGTTTCTTTCATTATTCCTGTTAAAAATCTTGAAATGCTCCTTGATCGGTGTATCCAATCGATCCTAAATCAAAGCTACTCCAATTACGAAATTATTGCAGTAGAAAACGGTTCCACTGATTCGTCATGGGAAATTCTCCTCTCCCTGTCGAAAGATGATAATCGTATCAGACCATTTCAACTGACTGACTCTGTAGGAGTTTCCGCAGCAAGAAATTTCGCTCTGGAAAAAATCAGAGGTGAATATGTTTGCTTCGTAGATGGTGATGATTATATATATCCTGATTTCATTAAACTTATGATTAGCCCTTTAATTAGTGGTCAAGCCGATTTTACTATCTGCGATGTTACCTACGATGGAAAGAAGAAAGGAAACCGGTCATTTCCTAAAAGAAAGATCGATTTTAATGATGAATCTGATTTCAAACTTGGATTAAGATTAGCTGCAGGCTCTTCATGTGCAAAACTTTTAAAAAGGGATTTAATTGGTTCTACAAGATTTCCAGACTTTTCTATAGGAGAAGACAGCCTTTTTATGCTGGAAATTTATTCCAAAAAGCCAATACTTCTTTATGTTCCTTATATCGGATATTGCTATTATCAAAATCCTAATTCTGCCACCCATGATCTCACAGAAGCAAAAATTGACTCTAATTTTTCTTCTCTGCAACAAGGTAAAATCATTTTGCAAAAAAATGGAGTTTGGCAATTTGCTGAAAAATATTGGAAGTCAAGGGCAAAAACTAACTCCATAGAACGTTTTCAACAGATTAAAAGTGTAAATCTAAAAAAATACTGGAAAAACCAATTTATCTCATTTTTAAAAAGTGATTTTTTCGAAAACAGAATAATTTTGCAAATTACCATAATTGCAATTGAAATCACTCCAATATTTTTATTTGAAATT
>CAYPMS010000088.1:0-15104 GCA_964411655.1 uncultured Fibrobacter sp. | reverse complement strand
GTTCCAGAGTAATTGTTTCGCTGGCCAGATCACAGACTTCACTGGGTCCGAAGTATTGGATGGGACCAGGATAAAGGTATTCATCGTCAATAGCCCAAGTGTCGCGATTAGCCGCAAAGTACTGAAATGGTTTCTGATCCAATTCCACCAGAGCCTTTTTAATTACCGGTTTATTTTTACCATGACGACGTTCCAGGTTCATCATCATGGTAAGCGGAATTCCACCTGCGATCCACTGGTCTGCAGGTTTAGTAAGGTTGCGTACCGAAGAGATATAACCGGTTTTTCCTGAACCAATCAAGGCGGAAGCGGTATATCCCAGACTGTAGCAGTAATCGGCATCGAAATTTGATGGTGCAGCGCAGCGACCTTCATAACCCAGAAAATGGTTTTGAGTGGCAAATTCCCCTTTGAACTCACCTTTTGCTTTCCATTCGCGCAACAGGTCACCAACCAGATCGATAAGAAGTTTTTCGGTTTCTATCTTTGATACCTGAACATTACCATGAGGATCCCGATCTGCAAGAAGCTGCATTTGTATAGTCTGTGGAAGACTGGAGAAGGCTTTTGAAGAATCGGAACTGAGTTTGCTATTAACAAATTGAAATTTGTCGTCATCACTGAGTGAGTCAAAATATGCAGCATTGTCAGCCATAATGTCATTAAGCTCACTGATAAGTTTTCTCATCTCAGGGATAAACTCTATTAAACCTTCGGGAACTAAAAGTGTACCGAAATTTTTACCCGCTTCGGATCTTTTTTTCACTAAAGCTGCAATGTCTTGTACGATTTCTCGTAGAGTAGTCTGTTTTTGGGCGACCTCTTCGGAAATTATGGTGTAATTGGGATGAGTTTTAAGGGCGCATTCCAGAGCAATATGAGAAGCACTTCGACCCATCAGTTTGATAAAATGCCAGTACTTTTTAGCCGAATTTGCATCACGCTGTATGTTACCGATAATTTCGGAGTAGAGTTTAGTAGCAGTATCAAAACCAAAAGAGGTCTCAATCCATTCGTTTTTAAGATCCCCATCAATTGTTTTAGGACATCCGATAACCAGGATACCACTGTTTTTTTTCAGACAATATTCGGCCAGAACACAGGCATTAGTATTGGAGTCATCGCCGCCGATAATCACCAGTGCAGAAATGCCCAACGATTTGCAGTTTTCAATAACCTTATCAAACTGCTCTTCCTTTTCCAGTTTTGTACGGCCGGACCCGATGATATCGAAGCCGCCAGTGTTGCGGTAATCGTCGATAATTTTGTCATCAAGTCTGATATATTTATTATCTATGAGGCCGCTGGGACCGCCAAGGAATCCATAAAGTTCGTTATCGGAACTCATGTTTTTGAGCCCATCATAGAGGCCTGCGATTACGTTGTGACCACCGGGAGCCTGACCACCGGAGAGAATGACACCGGCTTTTATGGCAGGTTTTTTCTGATCCGATTCTGATTCGAATGTAACTACAGGCAGCCCATAGGTGTTAGGAAAAAGAGCCTTGATCTCGAACTGATCAGCAACAGACTGAGTAGGTCCTCCAATAGTCGCTTTGACATTACTTCCAAACTGGGCCAGCACTTTTGGAAGTTTGGGTTTATAGGCAGCACGTGCTGCTTGAAGAGGAGAAATTGGTTTTGACATTTTTAGGCCATCCTTTTTGGCTGATAGTTAATAATTCTGAAGATTTTTCGATTAAAACATAGGAAAATAATTAATAATCATTACCTGGGCAGAAGTTAATAACAGGATTTTAAGCTAGAAATTATCTCTTCGTTGATTTTTTTAAGAACAGATGGGTTAGAAAGAAAATGATCTTTGATTTGGTATTTAAATGTATTTTCACTGGTTATCTATGGGAAACTGAACTTATTAAAATATCAGGAGAATCAGATAGAAATGTTTTACATAACAACGACTCTTCCTTATGCTAATTCTGTGCCACATGTGGGGCATGCAATCGAGTTTTTTCAGGCAGATGCATATGCCCGTTATTTCAGGAAAAAACTGGGTAAAAACAATGTCTTTTTTAATGTTGGTGTTGATGAGCATGGTTTAAAGGTTTTTACTACTGCCAGAGATCATCGCAAGGATGTAAAGCAGTATCTGGATGAACTAGTGCCAAAGTGGAAGGAATTCTGCGAAAAGTTTCGCATCAGTAATGATTATTTCTATCGCACCTCTGATCCCGATCATCACCAGGGGGCAAAACGGGTTTGGCAACTTTGCCGGGAGAATGGTGATATTTACAAGAAATACTATGAGGGTTATTACTGTGTGGGCTGTGAGGCTTTTCTTCTGGAGCGGGATCTTGTTGATGGTAAATGCCCCAATCATGGTACTGCTCCGGTTCGGCAATCCGAAGAGAATTACTTCTTCAGATTATCAAAGTATTCCGCAGTGATACTGGAATACCTGCAGAATAATCCTGATTTTTTAAAGCCTGAAGCAAAGATGCAGGAGTTAATAAATTTTGTACAGAACATGGAAGATATAAGTATTTCCCGTTCCAGAACCAGTCTTCCCTGGGGAATAGAAGTTCCTGATGATCCGGAACATACCATGTATGTGTGGTTTGATGCATTGACTAATTATATCAGGGTCATAGGTTTTGACAATGATATGAAACGTTTTAACGACTGCTGGCCGGGGGTTCAGATCTGCGGCCCGGACAATTTGAGGTTCCAGGGAGCAATATGGCAGGGAATGCTGGCTTCACTTGGTCTCCCCTTTACAAAAAAGTTACTTGTCCATGGTACTGTTCTGGGTCCCGATGGACAGAAAATGTCCAAATCCATGGGGAATGTGGTTTCTCCGCTGGAGCAGTATGAAAAATATGGTTCCGATATCTGCCGTTTCTATATGTTAGGAGTACTAAGACCCTACTCCGATTGCAGCTATCGAGAAGAGGACCTGAAGGATGCTTATAACGCTCAACTGGCTAATAATTATGGTAATCTTTTAAACCGGATCATTCATTTGGCCAACATAAAAGAGATCGATTTATTCGATAGGTCCAGTATATCGGCCGAGTTCAGTGAAATTGTGGAGGGCTACAGAGTTGAGATCGAGAAAGCCTATGAGAGCTTCGAAATTCATGATGCGATCAGATTAATCGGAGAGCTGGTTTCTCTGGGTAATCAACATATTCATGAGAAAGAGCCATGGAAGCAGAAGCCTGAACTGGCAAAAATTACTCTTAATAATGTTTCTGCATTGGTTCAGATGGCCACCGAGTTTTATGAACCGGTAATACCCGATGGAGCCCAAAAAGCAATGGAGGCATTGCGTAAAAAAGAAAGAATAATTTTATATCCCAGAATTTAAGTTTATTATGGAGAAAAAATGAGCAGATATTGGAATAGTACAATCAAAAATCTGCAGTCCTACGTTCCTGGAGAGCAGCCTAAAGACAAAAGATATATCAAATTAAATACAAATGAAAATCCTTATCCGCCATCACCCAGAGTCATTGAAGCTATCAGAAATGCAGCCAATGAAGACCTGCGACTCTATCCTGATCCAGATGGATATGAATTACGAAAAGTTATTGCCGGCTATTATGGATTAAATTCAGAGCAGGTTTTTGTCGGAAACGGCTCCGATGAGATTCTGGGCTTTACTTTCGGAGCATTCTTTGATCCAGATAACCCGATTTTGTTTCCTGATATTACTTACAGCTTTTATCCGGTTTATGCAAATCTCTTTCGTCTGAATTACAGAACAATACCGGTAGATGAGACATTCGCTATTTGCGAAGAGCAGTATCTGATTGAGAATGGGGGAATTATTATTCCCAATCCAAACGCTCCCACATCCAGATATCTCTCTGGTCAGCAGATTTTAAAAATGCTTGACTATAATTACAGCAAATGCGGTAAACTGGTGGTAATCGATGAGGCTTATATTGACTTTGGTGGAGAGTCGATGGTTAAATATATCCGGGATTTCCCTAATTTATTAATAATACAGACATTATCAAAAGCAAGGTCTCTGGCAGGATTGAGAATCGGTTTCGCTCTGGGAGATAAAGATATTATACAGGGTCTGGACCGGATCAAGAATTCGTTTAACTCCTATACTCTGGATAGAGTAGCGCTGGCGGCTGCCATAGAAGCCTTTTTGGATAAGCCGTATTTTGAAGAGATGACAAGGAGAGTAATTGATACAAGGGAATGGGTTGTCAGCAGGTTAAGAGCAGCAGGATGCACAGTGATGGATTCCAAGGCTAACTTTATTTTCATGAGTCATCCTTCAGTACCTGCGAAAGAATTATTCGGAAAACTTAAGGATCGCGGAATATTGGTGCGATACTTTAACTTACCCAGAATAGATAATTATTTACGGGTAAGTATCGGAACTGATGAACAGATGAAAAAGTTTTGTGATGCAGTGGAAGAAATAGGAAATCTGTGAGCATCTGCTCAAGATAAACAGTCTTCCCCCACTTATGACAAACCTCGAAGACAAAACTTCAACACCATTTTAAAGAGGAGTTAATGGAACAATTAGAGCTCAATCCAATCTACATTGCCGGTCATTTGAATCCCGACATAGATTCTATTGCATCTGCGATGGGATATGCCTGGTTATTACACGAGCGGGATGGGAAAAATGCAATAGCGGTAAGAACCGGTTCTTTGACTGCTCAGGCTTCCTGGTTGCTGCAGACATTGGGGCTGGAACCGCCGATGTTATTAACCGATGCATCTCCCAGGTTCAACCGCATAGCCAGACCGCTACCGCCAATTTTGCCTGACCGGCCTTTACATGAAGCACTTTCAATTATTTCATCATATTCAATTGGTGTTCCGATAGTAGGCGCTGATAATGTTCCTCTAGGATTAGTCACAGGGGGCAGTGTCTTTAAGCTGCTTTCAAATCAGATAAGAAGTCTGCTTGATTTCGAGAAAGTATCGGTCGCAACTCTTCTGTCTATTAAATGCAGGGACTCCATGGATTCTGAAGTTCCGCGGTTTCCTTTATCGATGCGGGTAAGTGATGCCAGAAGAAAGGTTTTAAATGAAGAACGCAATGACTTTATAGTCACCAGGGATGACGGAACATATTTTGGAGTTTGCAGATCACCGGATATTCTGACGCCACCCAAAATGCAACTCATCCTGGTAGATCACAATGAAGCTTCCCAATCAATAAGAGCACTTGAAGAAGCAGAACTGGTAGAGGTGATCGATCATCACAGGGTTGGAGCACAATCCACTAAAATTCCCATACCTTTTTATATCGATTGTGTTGGAAGCACATCGACTCTGATTAGTGAGAGAATAGTTGCTTCGGGATTAATGCCTCCACCTGCTATTGTGGCTTTGCTTCTGGCCGGGGTGATTTCAGATACTTTGCTTCTTGCATCCCCGACCACCACTAAAAGAGATCACACAATCGTAAGGCATTTGATGGAACTTACAAGAAAAAGTGAAATTCTGCCCTACAAGGATTATCAGGAATTTGGAGAAGCATTATTCTCGGTTAGTTCAAGCCTGTCTGTTTTACCTTCAGATAAGATTGTAATGAATGATCTGAAGCTATATAACATGAATGAAAAGAAATTTGGCCTTGCACAGATCGAGGTGGGAAACCTTAATGAACTTAGTCCCAAAGTCAACGAGATATCAGAAGCATTGGAAGAGTTGTGTGAATCCAGGGAATTAGATTTTGCAGTATTAATGGTAACCGATGTGGTCAGAGCGAACAGCAGGTTGGTTTTAGCAGGGAATCAGGCATTATTGAAAGATCTTCCGTATACACCATTAAATGACCATACACTGGATGCAACCGGTATAGTCAGCCGTAAAAAGCAGTTACTGCCGGTAGTATTAGGACTTCTGGAATGATATTTATTTGACATCCGATACGAAACCGGTAATAATTCGAATCTGATAAAAAGTCATCTTTAAAGGATGACTTTTTATCAGAAATTTTCTCTTCAGCCTTATTTTCCTTCCATGTTCATTTTCCTGATATTAAGATTATTGATATCCAAAGTATCGATTTTCATGCTTTTTATCATTAGTTTGGCAATCATCAGTTTGCCAATAAAGAAAATTCCCAGAGCAGTCAATCCGGCAAAAAAGGAACCGCTTGCCCTGAGTCTGGTCAATAAAGCATTCATTCTAAGGACATTAATTGATCTGACGGGGTAATGATGCAAAGGAAAACCTTCCTTACATTTCCAATATTTCATAAGCCTCATTATTCACCTCCCTGGAGGAAAAAGTCTATAAACGAGGGATTACATTTAGCTCTACATTAAGACTTCGATTAATCTGATACAACTTGAATAATTTAAGATGTTTCAAATTGGATCAACCGTTTTTGAAATGGAACCGGCTATTGAATTTTTTAGTCCATATTCTAAAAAAACATCGATTATATTATTTTCAGGTTGATAGCCAGAGATTGAAAACAACGGCATGATACTTGCATTACAAGCCAAAAATTAAAAAAATTTGAAAAAGTATCACAGGAGGTGATTAATGATTATGTTTGATCCAATGTATCTGTATTTTGCTTTACCAGGTTTAGCGCTGGCACTGTTGGCTTCATGGTATACCAAATCGACATTTAAAAAATTTTCCAACTGGCAGTCGCCCAATGGTCTCACTGGTGCACAGGCAGCTCATCAGATGCTTTCTTCAGCAGGGATTAGTAATGTGCGAATAGAACAGGTCTCAGGATTTCTCTCCGATCATTATGATCCGGTGTCCAAGGTGCTGCGGTTGTCTCCTTCGGTTTACAGTGAAAATAGTCTTTCTGCAGTTGGAGTGGCTTGTCATGAAGCCGGTCATGCAATCCAACATGCCAGAAGTTATGCATGGCTTCACTTAAGAACGGCCATGGTTCCTCTTACCAACATCTCAAGCTGGTTTTCCTATATAGTCATTACTTTGGGATTTATGTTTTCTTCAAGCTCGCTTGTAGGCTTGGGGGCCATTCTTTTCAGTGGAGCAGTGATTTTTTCATTGATTACATTGCCTGTGGAATGGGATGCCAGCAGAAGGGCAAAGCTTGCGATGGCGCAGGCAGGACTTTTGACCAGCAAAGATGCTCATAATGCGGGTAAAGTACTTGATGCGGCTTTTTTGACCTATGTTGCTGCGGCTGCCAGTTCCATATTGACTCTGCTTTACTATCTGTTCAGAGCAGGTCTTCTGGGCCGAAGTAACGATTGATCTTCTATTAAGCCTTGCCTTTAAGAAAAGGGTAAGGCTTTTTAGACTCTTGAGTTCAGGACATTTCTGGTCCATGGAATCAAAACCCGTTATACAGTGTTAAAGACCTCAGAAACATTATATCCTGCTTTATCAAAACTCATCCGAACAACAAATGACAACAGGTCGATATCTTTTTGTAATAGTATAGTTTCCCCAACATAACATATGAGTAATCTCTCCATAAGGAAAGTACACCCGAAATATCAGTTCAGCAAGAATCTGCTTGTTAAAAAATATTTCTGAAAAATGATAACTTTATTGATATTATATTAATTATATACTATTGAATTGCTTCGCTTGAGTTATGAATCAGCGGAAACTGCTGTAAGGAAAATATTTACAGAGTCTTAATTTGCAGAATACGGTTTCCGGTTACTGAAAAATACTGCTTAAATTTCAGGAGGAAATTTGTGGGTTTTCAGGACACCAAGAGAATAGTAGTGGTAGACGATACCGAGTCTGTGGCATTTGTAATTAAAAGTTTTCTTGAGGATGAGGGATTCAGGGTATCTGCACATGAAGACCCACATGATGCCTTGATTGACATCGGAAGCAATGGAGCAGATCTGGTAATTACAGATTATACCATGCCGGGTATGAACGGCATCGAACTGGTGGAAAGAATAAAGAAATACAATCCCAGAACAGATGCCATAATCATAACAGCCGATCCTTTAAGAATTTCCGAATATGAAGGCCGTTTTGAGGTTATCGAGAAAACTCAGGGCTTCATTAAAAAAATCATTGCGGCTGTATACAATATCTTTAAAATGCCGCCCTGAGATATTTCTTATATCTTTCTGATCTCCTCATTTCTTAGGAGTCTGTATCCATTTTTCTTGAAAAGATCGATTGCTGCGTCAGGATTCTCAAATCTCATGAACAAAATAGCTTTGTTGGTTGTCTGTTCGACAAAAGAATAAGTATACTCAACATTGATATTATGCTTATCACAAAGGCTCATTAGATCATAAAAAAGTCCTTCACGATCTTCGATCTGTACGGCAATTACAGGATTCTGCTTGACCATAAATCCTGCGGATCTGAGCACATCACAGGCTTTTTCCGGCTGGTTTACTATCATTCTTAAAATTCCAAAATCAGAAGTGTCCGCAATAGTCAAAGCCCTTATGTTAATTTTATTATCCCTGAGCACTTTTGCCACACTGGCCAGTCTGCCTGCTTTGTTTTCCAGAAAAACGGAAATCTGCTGAACTTTCATTAGTCCTCCTTAAATGTTTCTCACATCGACTACTCTTTTTGCTTTTCCCTCACTGCGCTCAATACTTCTGGGCTCAACCAGTTTCACTTTGCTGTAAACCAGAAGCTCCTCTTTGAGAGCGTGCTCTATCTCCTTTTCCTTAATCTCAATATAGCGAATCTCATCTGAGAATAAGGTCTCATTCATCTCAACTCTCACCTCAAGATAATCAAGTGCTCCCTTTCGGTCTACCAGAATCTGGTAATGTGGTTCAACCCCATCGATTTTAAGCAAAACCTGTTCGACCTGGGATGGGAAAATATTGACTCCCCGCACTATCAGCATGTCATCGGTTCGACCCATGATCCTGTGCATCCGCACCGATGTTCTCCCGCAGCGACATTTCTCCCGATTTAAATAGGTAATATCTCTGGTACGATAACGGATAACCGGTGTTCCCTCTTTGGTAAGAGTTGTAATAACCAGCTCCCCCTCTTTTCCATCATCAAGCTGTTGGCCTGTTATTGGATCAATTATTTCCGGATAAAAATGATCTTCATTTATATGCAACATATCCTGATATTCACATTCAGAAGCAACCCCGGGTCCTATAATTTCTGTAAGACCATAAATATCGATCGCTTTGAGGTGCAGCTTGCTTTCAATCTCATGACGCATGTTCTCACTCCAGGGTTCTGCTCCGAAGAAACCTGCTTTTATGGGCTTGCTGGAAAAATCTATATCCAGCTCTTTTGCTGCCTCAGCCAGATAAAGACTATAAGAAGGGGTACAGGTTAAAACCGATGAACCAAAATCTCTCATAACCGACAACTGCCTTTTAGTATTACCACCCGAAATAGGAATAACAGTTGCCCCAATTTTTCTGGCTCCGTAGTGAACCCCTAAACCACCTGTGAAAAGACCATAGCCATATGCATTGTGAACAATATCGTTTTTGGTGGTGTCACCCATAGACAACGTTCTGGCCATAACCTCTGACCAGATTTCAATATCTTTTTGAGTGTATGCATCCACTACCGGTTTCCCGGTTGTGCCCGATGAAGTGTGGATCTCAACAATCTCACTCATATCTGTTGCCAATAGCCCATAAGGATATACATCCCGCATATCAGTTTTAGTTGTGAATGGAAGTTTTTCAATGTCTTCCAGCGATTTAATATCCGAAGGCTTGACACCTTTTTTGTCCATCCGCTCCTTATAAAAAGGAACACGGTTATACACCCTTTGGATCAGTTCTTTGAGATTTTGCAACTGAAATTTACGCAATTCCAGAGTCGGCATAGTCTCGAATTGTTCATTCCATACCATTTTAATTACTCCGATCTATTAACCCTGAACAAGCCGCCTTTGTTTTTTCGGGGCCAGTTGAGTAACATAATTTATGGAAAAGAGGTATTGATATAGACATTAGCTATTTTGAGGTCAAGAACAGGAAGGTATAAACAAGTGAAATCATCTCAGAACAAACCGTTTTAACACCTTCACTGCTCTTCCACCATTGATCGTCATCATAATCTGCATCTTTTACAGAAATTTTGCCTACTTTAATCTGAGGTTTGAGTACTTTTCCAAACACCATTGCAGAACGTCTGGTATGGGCTCCAAGAGACAGTAAATCGATTTTTTTAACCGATATACCTGTACTTTCCAGCCATTTTCTCAAGGCTACTGCTGATTGATAAGTCCTATCTTTTCTAACAGTTTCGGCAGGTACTGCCACAATTAAGGAATCAGCTAACCCCATTTCATGAAAACTAAACATAGCAAGATGAGCATACGTTTTGTACTGAAGCAGATACGAACCCTGATCCAGAGGACCTCCGGTAGAAACAAGTAATCTGTAATTTCCCTGAGAAAAAATCCTGACAGCTTCCTTTAGTGCATAATCGGGTTGCCATCCTTCTACAACTAGCAGCTCACCTCCTATGGGATCTGATTTTGCCAGATAAGGATGAACATTAAGCAGAAAAATCAGTGCAACGGTAAAGATGTTGACACCAATAAGTACCCAACCGGCAATAGTTGGAACATAAAAGGTCGATTTTTTAAAAAGTACTGGTAATTTCATACAATTTCTATCATCACATACCCATCCCGATAAGCAAATTTGGTATATTTTAATGCTCTATCGGGTTGAAACCGAAGGTTCAAAATAAGGTTACATCACCAAAAAATCAAGAAAATCATTCATTCATCAGAAATAAGAGAATCTACTATGAAAAAAACAGTTGTTATTTATAAAAGCATTTCCGGGTTCACCAAAAAGTATGCTGAATGGATTGCGCAATTTCTCAACTGTGATCTATTGGATCGCAAGAGTACTAATCTGAAAAAAATCCTTGAGTACGATATTATTATCTATGGTGGAAGTCTGCATGCGGTTGGTATAAGCGGCGTAGATATAATCAGAAAGAATCTTCATCGGCTAAAAGAAAAAACAATCGTGATATTTGCAACAGGAGCCTCTCCCGCCCGTCCGGGAGTATCATCAGAAGTATTAAACAGAAATTTTTCCTCTGATCAGCAGAAACAGATAACATTTTTCTATTTGCGTGGAGGCTTCGATTTCAACAAACTCGATCCTGTAAATAAGGCAATAATGACTTTGATGAAATGGAAAATTAAATCCAAGAAAAAATGGGATCCTGATGAAAAAGGGATGATGGAGGCATTTTCAAATCCGGTTGATTTTACCGATAAAGAAAACCTGAAGAAGTTGCTGGAATTTGTGCGCTCAAAACAATAAACACCGCCCGGATTCAGTTATTTGTGCAAAGCAATTACATATATATATTCCTAATTACGCCATAAATGAAACCAGTTAACGAACAGGCTGAAAATGAAAAGAACCTCCATCTTTCTGATTATTGTTTGTCTGAACTTTCCAGGTAAAACCGATGATCTGCAGGACTGCAGCTTTTTCTCCTTATACTCAGGCAAATTCCTTTTAATTCCACTGGACAGCGTGCAGATAGACAAAACATCAGAATTCAGCGGTGAATTCAGCGATTCCTTTTTTTGTCATGCAGCAAACAAACTGTTGTTGCATTCACTGTCCCAAAGGCTCACTCCTGTTTCAAATGAGAACACTGGGATTTCTTCATTGAGGGATAAGGCCCTTTCGAATGATAAAGCAGACATGGACAGTTTACCCGACTTGATTCGGGAAATCGCCAGAAAAAGCGGTTCTGATTTTGTGGTAATTCCCAATTACTGCAGTCTGCAACAGAAAATAACAACCCAGAAAGGCTGGAGAGATTCTCGTGGCGGACCCAGTTATGAACGTCCAATAAAAAACACCGCTATTGCTGAGATACATCTGAAGGTCTGGGATAAAGACGGAAAGATGATTTGCGAGCGTAAGGGTACTGGAAAAAATAACAAGCCGATGTTTTATTCTTTTTTCAAAAAGCGGGTCAAACCTACAGAGGTGATAAAATATTCCCGAAAGCCATTTGCGAATCCCCTGATACGTGCTTTAAATAAAGGAATAAAGGAGCTGACAAGAAGCTATTAGCTCTTCTTTCAAGCATTGGGGAAATGTTTTTTATAAACTTTCCAGGTACTGCTTATCAGAGTGTCGGCATCGCTGAAATTGGCTTTCCAGCCTAGAATCCTGAACGCTTCCTTTGATGATGCCACCATTTTTGCTGCATCTCCTGGACGACGAGGGGCGATCTTGACTGGAATAGGTTTTCCGGTGATTTCACGTGCTTTCTGCACCATCTCTTTTACGCTTACTCCATTCTGGCTTCCCAGATTTACCGTGATACTGATGTCTTTTTCCGCTATGTACTCCAGTGATCTAACATGAGCATCCGCCAGATCGTTAACATGTACATAGTCACGGATACAGGTACCGTCTTCTGTATCGTAATCATCTCCAAAGATGGATAATTGTGGCCGGATACCAACCGCGGTTTCCATGACCACAGGAAGAAGATTCTCGGGGTTTCGCTCCAGACCGTGTATTCTCTGTTCGATGTCGTATCCAGCAGCATTGAAATATCGCAAGGCAGCAAACCTCAATCCTTTTAGTCTTTCATACCATTGAAGAAATCTTTCTATTTCCAGTTTGGTGAAACCATAATAGTTTTGCGGCTCTACAGGATGCGATTCATCTACCGGGAGATATTTTGGCTCACCATATATTGCAGCGGAAGAGGAGAAAACCATTCTTTTAACTCCGCAATCCATGGCAGCATTTAATAGATTGATAGTCCCGTTTATGTTATTGATTGAATACTTCTCAGGAACAATCATCGATTCGCCTGCGGCTTTAAAAGCGGCCAGGTGAATGAAAGCATCCACACCTCTTTTAAAAGCCTGTCGAATCTGCTCATAATTACTGATATCCCCATGAATGAAAGCTGCTTCTTTAAAAAGATTCTCACGTCCGCCACTGCACAAATTATCAAAAACAGTAACCTTATGACCTCTGTCTAGTAAAGCTCTTACCACATGGCTACCTATATATCCGGCTCCTCCGACAGCCAATACGTGCATTACCTTTAATTCTCCTATTTCCTGTTTTTTAATGCTGCCAGTAATGCTTCTCCAAACTCACTGGATACTTCGGTTTTATTAGCAGGTGTCTTGCCTTGCTTATTAATGAATTCCCCAATTTCCTGCTGATCCTGTTTTGCCTCTTTTATTCCATAGGATAGAGAAATGCGGCGGTTTTCAGTATCTACCGACTCTATTATTACCTTTACAGAATCTCCTGCATTCAATGAATGCTTTTTATCCGATGAGATATTGGCAAAAACTAGAAGCCCGGTCACCCCTTCTGCCAAATCAATAAAGTAGCCGTACTTTGATTTTTTTGCCACAGTTCCGGTAATCTCCGAGCCGACAGGGAAGCGGTTATCTGCATCACGCCAGGGATCATTTGAAACATCCTTGAGACTGAGAGAAATTGATCTTTTCTTTTCATCTATACTCAGAATATTTACCTGTACCGAATCGCCTTCCTTTACAACTTCAGAAGGATGATGGACTCTTTTGGTCCAGGACATCTCAGAAACGTGAATCATTCCCTCAACACCGGGCAAAAGCTCTACAAAAGCACCAAAACTGGTAATATTTGTGACTTTGCCCTGAACCGATTGACCAACTAATAACTTTTCAGAAACGCTGCTCCAGGGGTCATCAAGTACCTGCTTAATGGAAAGGGAAATTTTGGAATTTCTGACAGGTTGCTTTTTCTCCACTTTCAGAACGATTACTTCCACATCCTGACCAATCTTAAAGGATTCATCCAGTTTCTCTGCTCTTTCCCAGGAGACCTCAGAGATATGCACCAGTCCTTCCAGATCACCCAAATCCACAAAAAGCCCAAACTCAGTGATCTTGGAGATCTTTCCCTGAATGACCTTCTTCTGTTCGGCAAATTTCTCCAGTTCCTCCAGTTTTACTTTCAATCTTTCTTCCAGAAGAGGGATACGGCTAACTACAATGTTTCTTCCCTTTTCTGTAATCCGGGTAATCATAACATCCAGGTTCTTACCCAGATAACTGTTAACATCCTCAGTAAATTTTACGTCGATCTGGCTGATCGGGCAGAAAGCTCTGTGTCCCATAATTTTAAGATTCAATCCGCCGATACTTACACCGGTTACTTTGCCCTGAACCGGAACTTTATTATTTAGCGCATCGTAGAGATCCTGAATCGAAGATGAATGCCCACTGATACTTTTACTGAGAACTGTCTCATCATCGTTATTTGAAACCACGTATGCAGTAACTTTATCATTCTCTTTAACAGTAACTTCGCCGTTTTCACCGGTTAATTCGGTTTTTTTAATCATAGCCTCGTTTTTTCCGCCAATATCCACAAATATGAATTCCGAACCGATACGGGAGACTGTTCCGGTAACTTTGGATCCTACTTTTATATTTGCGGGTGTTTTCTGCTCAAAATCATTGATCATCTGAAGCAGATCCTGAGATGCCTGCTGATCCTGAGAATGTTCATCAAAAAAACTGTCATGATTCTTGTCATTCATATTATGGACTCCTGGAAAATGAAGGCACGCGCAAATATTTAAAAACAGGGAAATAACTCAAGTGGCCTATAAAAATAGCTTTTTGGTTGACCATTATCAAAAAAATACTGCTTTAGTCGGATTTTATTGTGCATATTAGATTTCAGATTTTTGATTTTAGATCTAATAAAATAAGAAATCTTAAAATCCTGTCTCTCTTATTCCCTAAATCAAAAATTATAAATCCCAAATCTCCAATTATTCCTGGTTTCCTCTTGTAAAACCTACCCTCTCTATCTATTTTACTCTTCTACCATGAAACAAAAACATAACAACTGGTTCATGCGTATTTTCAGCTACCCCGTTGTTGTTAAAGACCTTCTGATGTCGTTTGTACACGAGGACTTTGTTAAGGATCTGGAATTTGCTTCTCTCAAAAGACTTAACCCTGATTTTTTTCCTGCTTCGGAAAAATCTCGCCACGCTGATGTGATCTATGAGATTACCTCTCATGGCAAAACCGCCTATATCTATCTTTTCATAGAATTTCAATCTACAGTTGATTGGTTTATGCCATTACGGATGTCCAGATATATGCTGGAATTCTATGATGAACTACGAAGAAGTGGTAAGCAGAAATTTCTCAATCCTTCTTTTGC
>CAYPMS010000087.1:0-15351 GCA_964411655.1 uncultured Fibrobacter sp. | reverse complement strand
TCACTTACTGCTACAGATTAAAAAGTCATTCTGGGAGCATAGATTTCTTTCCGTTCTTAATTTCCCCTGATATATATTCAGAGATTCTTTATTGCTGGGGCGTCGACAAGTGGCAAGTCTCGAGGTTTTGGTCCTCGCATTCGGAGGTTCGAATCCTTCCGCCCCAGCCACTTCAATCGAATTCCTGATGGGGTAATAACAGATCTTTATATTTCCAAGGAGGTATTACTTTGGACATCATTAAATTGACTGCCCGCCAACGCCAAGGCACAGGTAAGTCCTATACACGGAAGGCTCGTGCACAGGGTTGGATACCGGCAATCTATTACGGTCATAACTTCGATCCAGTTAAAATCGAAGTTAACCACAAGGAGTTTTCTGCTATTGTTCGTGGTAAAAAACAATCCCATCTTATCGATCTAGGCATTGGCAAGAGTGAATCGGATTCTATCGCGGTAATCAGAGAAGTTCAAAAGCATGTTCTTAAAGACGAGAAATATTACCACATCGATTTTCTTCATGTTGCCATGAATGAAAAGGTAATAGTAGACTGTCGTCTGGAGATTACCGGGGTTGCTGTCGGAGTAAAAGAGGGTGGTGTTTTAGGTCATCCTATTCAAAGCGTTAAGGTTGAATGCATGCCTGCAGATATTCCGGAAAAAATCGTAGTTGATGTAACTAATCTTGGTATTGGTGATTCTATCCATGTCCGTGATATTTCGGTACCGAATGTTACCATTAAAGAGGCTCCAGATGAAGTTCTGGCTGTAGTAACACGTGCTACACGCGAGTCTGAGGAGATTAAACCGGAAGCAGCAGCTGCCGCTTCAGCAGCAACGCCGCCCGCTACTGCGGAAGCAGCAGCACCAAAGGCTAAAAAGTAGGATAAACCATAATAAATGGGGATTTTTTCCTTTTTTTCCCACCTGTTATCAAATAATGGATGTAATTCGGCTGATTTTTTGATAATCGGGTTGGGAAATATTGGTAAACAATATTCAGCTACAAGACACAATATCGGTTTCAGGGTGGCTGATAAACTGATTGATTCTTTTAACTTGAAAAAAAAAGGAAAAATCCCTGAAGCTGATTTTTTTTACGGCTCAATAGATTCTAAGATCGTAGCTGTAGCTAAGCCAAGCACGCTGATGAACTGCTCTGGTGCAGCAGTTAAAAAACTTATCAGCCGTTTTCATATTGATATCAGTTCTGTGCTGGTGGTGGTAGATGATTTTAATTTGCCTCTGGGGAAAATTCGTTTACGTAAAAACGGTACCCATGGGGGGCATAACGGGCTAAAATCAATCATATCTTATATTGGAATCGATTTCCCCAGACTCAGAGTTGGAATCGGACCGTTGCCGCAAAATATCGATATAATTGATTTTGTTTTAGGTGATTTTTCTGCTCAGGAAGAAATAGAGGTTCAGAGAGCTGTTGAAAAAGCAGCCGAAGCATCGATACAATTCACCAGAATTAATATCGATGCGGTTATGAACAGATTTAACAATTAATCCTGCTGTGGACTACGGCAGTCTGCAGCCAATTGACCAAAGGAGGTTACCTTTGAAAAAGCCGTATGAATCAATGATAGTATTTGATGGAACATTGCCAGACGATGTTCTTCAAAAAGAACAGCAGCAGATTGAAGAGTTCCTTAAGAGCAACTCTAATTTTGAAAAGACCGACGTTTGGGGGAAAAGAAATCTGGCCTATCAGATAAGAAAAAAGAAAACCGGTTATTACTGTTTGTTCTTTTTCGAAGGTGAAGGTGATGTTGTTTCTGCCCTTACCCGCCATATTAAACTGAACGAAGCGGTTTTGCGGCACCTCACCGTTGTCCGCAATGTTAAAAATGATGCTGCCAGAGCAGCGGTATTTGCCAGAAAAGATAAAGCCGCTGAAGATGAAAAAATCCAAATTGACGAAGAGAAAGAGGAGTTGTAATATGTTTCATCGTGAAAAAAGAGAAAAATCGGATTTTGCTCAGGGTGGTTCCAGAAGAAGGGCTAAAAAGGTTTGCTGGTTTGAGCAGAATAATGTGGAACCAGACTATAAAGATATCCGGATAATTTCACGTTTCATTACAGAACGGGGTAAAATCGTTCCCCGACGTCTCTCTGGCGTAACATCAAAGAATCAGCGGAAACTGGCAATAGCTATTAAACGTGCCCGTCATCTGGGACTTTTGCCTTTTGTCGCTGAAAACATCAAATAACAGGTTTTAGCTGTAATGGTCACCAATTTTTTATGGGTGACCCTTGAAGTTTGTCACAACAAAAAAGTTTTTTTTAGAGGAGCAGTCTGACTATGGAAGTCGTTTTAATAAAAGACTATCAGGGACTGGGTAAGGCTATGGATGTGTTGCCGGTAAAAGATGGTTATGCCCGCAACTATCTTATCCCACAAGGAATTGCCGTCCCTGCAACTGAAGGGAACAAAAAGAAAGTTGCTGAAACCAAGGCTTTAGCTGAGCGTCGAGAAGTGAAAAAGGTAAACGACGCTCGTGAAATGGCTAAGAAAATCGAACAAACCCCCTGTACCATTTCGGTTAAAGTGGGTGAGGAAGATAAGATTTACGGATCGGTTTCTGCTGTTGAAATTACTGAGTTCCTTAACAAGGAAGGCTTTGCTGTTGAGAAACGTCAGGTTCTTCTGGATGAACCTATAAAGCAACTGGGTGTTTATAACATCGATATTAACCTTTACCGGGATGTGACCGCCAAGCTGAAGGTGTGGGTTGTAAAAGAAGAAAAATAATTGCGGAATGTTTTTTGCTTCGGGTTATTTTAAAAAATGCCGGGGCCCTGTCAAGAGGGTCTCCGGCATCTTTTCTGTTAAATGGCAATGAAAGGAAACCCTGATGGACTTAAAAGGTTGTTATGTAGCCATAATCACTCCCTTTGACCAAAACGGCAAAGTCGATGAAGAAGCACTCCGCAAACACGTGAATTTTCTGGTTGGAAAAGGGGTCGCTGGTATTGTTCCCTGCGGTACTACCGGAGAGTCTGCTACTTTAAGCTGGGAAGAGCATAATTATGTAATCGATATTGTGATAAACGAGGTTAATGGCCGGGTTAAAGTAATTGCCGGTGCGGGATCCAATAACACTGCCGAATCCATATCCGCTGCCAGACATGCTCAGAAAAGCGGTGCAGATGCAATCCTTTGTATTACGCCCTACTATAATCGGCCAACTCAGGAAGGGCTGTTTCAGCACTATAAAAGCATCGCTTCCAATGTCGATATTCCAATAGTGGTCTATAATGTGCCTGGAAGAACCGGAACGAATCTGTTGCCTGAAACTCTTGAAAGGCTCTGTGAATTGCCCACTATTGTGGCTGTAAAAGAGGCCAGTGGCAACGTGAATCAGATCTCTCAAATACATAGCAGATGCAAAGAACGTCTTCAAATTCTCTCCGGTGATGATGCTCTCACACTACCGATTCTTTCGGTTGGGGGAACTGGTGTAATTTCTGTAGTCTCTAATATAGTGCCAGAGAAAATGTGCAAACTTATCGATGCCTTTTTTTCCGGAAATTTCCCCCTGGCTTTAAAAATTCACGAGGAACTTCTTCCACTTAACGCAGCAATGTTTCTGGAGACTAATCCCATTCCGGTGAAGACCGCTATGAACATTATGGGATTGTCAGGTGGCACTTTCCGACTTCCTTTGGTTCCAATGAGTGAAAACAATAAACAGGAACTTATAAACGTACTCAAAAAGTATAATTTAACTACAGGAGAGTAGAATGGCCCAAAAAGTGATTATTGCCGGTGCATTGGGAAGAATGGGGAAAGAAATCGCCCAAATCGTTCTCGATGACAGCTCTCTTTTACTCTCTGGCTGTTTAGAATACCCCGGACACCCCGAAATAGGAAAAGATTATGGTACTGCTCTGGGGAAGGGGCTTTTAAATATTAAAGTAGTTGATTCCCTTGATGCACTGGATTGCAAAGATTCAGTGCTTATTGATTTCACTTCGGTTTCTTCCAGCAGATTGTTTTTGCAAAAAGCTCCTGAGAAAAATCTTAAAATGGTTGTAGGGACCACCGGTTTGGGGAACACAGAGCTGGAGTTGGCTAAAAAAGCTGCGTTAACTGTGCCGATAATTGTCAGTCCAAATATGAGTTTGGGAGTAAATCTGCTTTTCCATTTAACTGCTCAAGTTGCCGCAAGCCTAAAAGGTCAGTTTGACATCGAAATCATCGAGGCTCATCATCGGTTTAAAAAGGATTCTCCAAGCGGAACTGCCAAAAGACTGGGTGAAATTGTAGCTCAGGCCTTAGGCCTAACCTATGAGCAGGCTGTGCAAAATGGACGTGAAGGAATTACCGATAATATTCGTAGCTGCTCTGAAATAGGAATGCATGCAGTGAGAGGTGGAGACATCGTTGGAGATCATACGGTTCTTTTTGCCGGCATGGGAGAACGTATCGAACTCAGACACATGGCTCACAGTCGTAAGACTTTTGCTCAGGGGGCGGTAACTGCCGCTAAATGGCTTGCCACCAAAAGTCCAGGTATGTATTCTATGCGTGATGTACTTGGATTGTAACCCATTTTATCGGGGAGATTTATGAAATTTTTCCTTTTTTATGTCCTGTTTGTTTTTCTGTCTTCGGCTTCTACCCGGGAAAAAGCCGAAGCAGCATCAGATCTTATCGATTCAAAGAAAGAAGAACTGCTTGTTGAAGATGATGATAAGCAGATTCTGTCAGAAAAAAAAGATACGCAATCTAAGAAAAGTCATGAGGTAATAGAAAACGATGAAGAATTGATTCTGGATGATTCAGAGGAGTATCTGATTGCACCGGCAACTGTGGCAAAACCCATAAACAGCGTTTCTGATTCTCTTGATACATCTAAAACCAGTTCCGTTGCCGCAGATTCGGTTCCTCAGGATAAAAAGGTGGCGGCAGATTCGGCTTCTGATCAGACTGAAACGGTTAACACTCTCCCCAAACCTCAACATCTGGTAGTTAGAGCTAAAGATGCAAAAATCGAAAACATAAAATTAATCAACTTCGCTCATAACCTTGATCAATACCGTTCTCCCAAGCTCGCCATGCTCTTCTCTTTTCTTCTGCCCGGCTCAGGTCAGCTATACGCACGTCACAAACTTAAAACTGCTGTTTTTGGAGCTGCGGAGCTGGCTATTATTGGTACTGGTACTGCTTTGGCTGTCAAGGGCAGTAAAGAGATGAAAAAGGCTCATAAGTTTGCAGACGAACATTATAGCGTTGAAAACTTTAAAGACTATTATTATGACAATTTTAAGCCGGGTGTTTCAGATACTGTCCATAATAGTTTTTTCGGCAACGGTAACCTGACAGTGGATCAGTTCCTGCAGATGGCACAGAAAAAGGATAACGAATTCTATAGAAATATTCAGGGAAACGACAATCCTTTTGTGCGCGGCTGGATAGACGTCACTCCTACTTTTCTGCCCGGAGGTTTAACTCTTCCTCAAGAGTCTGGATATAAGCCTTATCACCCTGATACTGCCTATTTAGTCTATTCCATAGGTACAGATTCTACCAAGGCCAGATTCGGTTTTTCAAAACTGCAGGAAGAGTTTGAGTCCAAGTTTTCCAAGGCAAATAATTTTTATGATATCTCACAGAAAGTTTTCTTTCTGCTTCTTTTGGACCGGATTGTCAGTGCTGTTGATGCAGGTATAACTGCGAAGGCTTACAATGATGAGATGCTTGGAAAACAGAGTATGTGGCAAAGAATTAATATAGAGCAAAAACAGGTTAATTCTGGATGGGATACATATTCAGGTTATGCTCTGGTATTCAGGTTTTAATTAGGCGGTGTAATCTTGAAGTTCTCTACAGCATTTCTTTTTTTCTCATTATTACTTTCTTTGTCTGTAAATGCACAGGTAACGGTAGTGGAGATGACCACCGATACCATCTCAGTTTTTGAGCAGGAAGAACAATCGGAAAGATCGATTAAATCAGCCAGACTGGCCATGCTGGCATCGGCTGCTTTCCCTGGAACAGGGCAGCAGTATCTGGGCAAGAGCAAATCCGCCCTGGTTTTTTTTGGTATGGAAGTTCTGTCAATCTTTGGAGCTGTGTTTCTGGAAAAATACTCCCGACAACTGGAAAATGATGCTCACGGTTATGCGGCTTTGCATGCCGGAGTAGATGTCAGGGACAAAGATGAGCGGTTCTGGACTGCTGTGGGCAAGTTTGGCGATATGCATGAATACAATTTAAATGTTTTATATAATCGTGAAGACGGGGATCTTTACACCAGCGAATCCATGAACTGGAAATGGTCAAATGGTGAATTGACAGACAAACAGTATCAGAAAAGGTATAACAATTTCAGGGAGGCTTCCCGTAAAATTCACATAGCAGCCTCCATCTGTATAGGGGCCATGATAATAAACCGGGTCGCTTCTATCGTAGATATAAGGGCTACAACCAGATATAAAACCCGACAACAGGAGAACTTCTCCTTTATGGTAACTCCCGATTTCTCTTCTGATTTTTCAGCCGTAGGTATTAACATTTCCACTGGCTTTTAAATATCACCCTGTCGGTAAAAAAGATTTACAACTCTTGGGTCCTGCCTTGATTTTTATACTATATTCCGGATCATAACTGTATAATATTTTAAACAGTTGAAACCTTTTCCAGGAGTTTCCCCATGAGATGTCCCTATTGTAGCCATGGTGAAGATAAAGTGGTCGATTCCCGATCGAGTAAGGAGGGACGGGCAGTAAGAAGGCGCAGAGAATGTTTACGCTGTGGACAGCGTTTTACCACTTATGAGTACATAGAAAATGTCTCCTTGACCATCATAAAGAATGATCAGCGCCGCGAACCCTACGATCGCCAGAAATTAATGCAGGGTATAGTCGCCGCATGTAAAAAAAGACCGGTCAGTTTAAAAAAAATCGAAAGCATTGTGGATTGGATAGAAAACCAGATAGAAAAATCGGGCAAAATGGAGATTCCAAGCTCCGAAATCGGCAAGCTGGTGATGATGGAACTTTACCAGCTGGACGAAGTGGCTTACGTGCGTTTTGCTTCGGTATACAGAAAATTTAAAGATATCAGTGAGTTTATTTCTGAAGTGAAAGAGATAGAATCCAAATCAGACGAGGGCAGGAGATAACTTCTGCAGGAATCAGGAAGAAACTACCTGTTTATCAGAAGACCTAATGAATTCTGGAGAAAATGCATGGTGATCGGAGCTATCAGGTTGCCTCGCCAAAAATATATGAGTCCATAAATTAACCCCAGGACCGATACAATGCAGACTCCGGCAAAACCCTGATAAATGTGACCAAGGGCAAAAATTGCAGTTGAGAAAAACAGTGCACCAATTTTACTGCCGGTAAACTCCTGAAAGCGTTTGATCAGATATCCTCTGAAAATCGTTTCTTCAGTTACTGCCACCGTCATCATCAGAATCAATCCCAGAATTAACTGTGCAAAGTCTTTGGGGCCGTTTAAAAACGAGACCGCTCTCTCCGGTATCCAGAAACCAAATTTCTGCAGTATCTGCTGAATCATCAATACAAAAAAGTAAACAGGAAAGAAAAGCATTGCCCCAACCATGGATTCATCACCACCATTTTTAAAAGTTAATCCAACCGATTTAAAAGGTTCTCTGTTACGGTGAAGAAAAAAGAGGATAAGAAAGAGTAAACTTAAATCTCTTAATATAGTGGAAATTGCCATAGCTGAAAAATTGAAAGAACCAGGGTGAACAAAAATAAAGGATAGAAGCATTGAAGGAATAACCAGAAATAGAAAAACCAGGACTTCCAGTCTGGTATCGTTAATGGTCCTGCTGTATTGATCCATAATCTTGTTGCGAGCTCCATCTGGAAAACTTGCAATGGTTGAAACAGTCTGAACCGGTCAGCTCTGAAAATCCTTTGGTTGGCGGAACTGGCTGGAAAAGGAAACCCTGCTTTGTTCACTATACCCACAAAAAAAGTGCCATTTCCAATGGACTGGAATAAGTCTATTATTTCAAACAAAATACGACGAACGAAAGTAAAATCAATACTTATAAGGTGATTCTAAATGTCTTGAAAAATACCTCTCCATTAGAGGATAATATTAGGCGATTTTTGGGTTGGATTGTTACCAAAAAGGGAAAAGTATGATAACCATCGTTTTGATTGTTCAAACTTCTAAAGAGGCAGTTTTTCTGCGTCAGATGTTCCTTAAAGCTAACATAAAAATCATTTCTTCAGTTCCTTCTTATGCCAGCTACATAAAGACTATACAATATGATCCTGATCTGGTAATCATGGAGATACCTGAGGCCCCCAGAAATCATCTTCAGTTCCTGCGTGTCATTCGAAGCAATAAGGCTATCGAACAGAAACCCTTTATCCTCTACGGACCGCCATGCGATGAAAAAAGTATTGAGAGCATACTCGATGCCGGTGCTGATGTTTTTTTGACTAAGCCATTGAATATTAAAGAATTGATAGGCAAAATCAGGGAACTGGTTGGATCTCGGTCAAAAAGAGATTATAAGGTTGCAGAAATAAATCAGCTTACAGAAGATGAACGGCTTAAACTATCCGATCCTGAAGTTAGTCGCGCTGAAAAAATGGAAATAATGATCCGTCATGTAGGTAAACTGATGGCATTTCCTGCTACTGTCGCCAGTGTCCTCAAGGTGAGCCAGAACGAAAAAAGCGGTGCTGCTGAACTGGCCAAAGTAATTCAGTCTGACCCTGCAATGTCTGCAGAAATTCTTAGAATCGCCAATTCAGTTTACTTTTCCAGAGGCGGACGTCGCATTTTAGATATTAAGGACGCAGTTGTCAGAATCGGTTTCAGTAATACCAAGAAAATCGCCATGTCCATATCGGTTTTCAAAGTTTCCAAAGATCAGAATTATGCCACAGGTTTTAACCACCAAGATTACTGGTTTCACTGTCTGGCTGTTGCCATAATAGCAGAAATGATTGCCAAAAACAGTCAACTGGTCATTCAGGAGGAGGCATTTATCAGTGGTTTACTTCATGATCTTGGAAGCTTGCTTTTTAACGAATATTTCAATGAGCAGTTTCTAAAAGTTCTGGAAAAAACTACCGATGATGGGATCCGGTTTATAGAATGTGAAGAAGAACTGATTGGATTCAATCATAATGACCTGATTTCAAAGCTGTTTGAAGAGTGGAAGTTCCCTGAGGTTTTATGCAATGATATTAAGTTTATTTGCCGCTCCATCAATCTGACACCTCAATTTGTAAATGAGCATAAACTGGCCTCCATAGTTACTGCCGCAGATATTATCGCCAAGAGCTTTCAGTTAGGCAGAAGTGTTGATTGCTGTATTGAACCGATATCAAAAGAAGTGATGCAGATGTTTCGCTGTCCATATGGAATTCAGTCAGCATTTATGGAAAGAGTATATTCTGAGTTGAACATGTACAATAGCCTTCTAAAAATTGATAACAGGACATTTCCTATTACTTGTAATCAGTTCAAATATGCATCAGAGGTTATTCTTGTTTGTCACTCCTTTACCGGCGAAGTATTTATTCCAATCTATGAATATCTTAAGACCCAGGGCTACCAAATCACCCTTTCCAACAGTATTCAGGACCTGATCGAGAAATGTAAAACCGCCCATGCTGCAGTTTTAACCGGTATCGATAATGTTTTGGAAGAAGAACTTAATCAGATCTCCCAGATTAACATGTTGCCATTCAAAAGGAATGCTGCTGATTCTGATGATGAAAATGTGCAGGCAACAAGCAGCTCTGGTACCAATGCAAAAATATTGCTTTTTGGTTTAGATAGTGAGCTTATGAAGCAAAAACAGTCTCCAGGCATTATTTCTTCTATAAATTCTGTAGACCTGAGATCCATTGATCTTGCTATTCATTGTCTGCTGTATAACCTCTCCACAGAGCAACTTCTTAATACCAAAGGGAGCCTGGCCTTACAAAAGGCTGCAGATTCGCTTCACATAAGACTGGAAAAAAGAAGTGTCTTGATAGGACATTTTAACAGTGATACAAGAAGCAAACTCAAGGAATATTTTGAACAGAAAGGTTACTCTGTTGAGGAGGCCAATGAGGGGCCAAAGGTGGTTAACCTTGCCAAAACAATGAAAGATGAGCTGCATCTGCTAATTATCAGTCTGGATATTCCGCTGCTTTCCTGTACAGAAATTGTTAAGAGCATAAAGATGATGCCGAATCACCGGCGGGCCAGATTCGTAATTACATTTGCCAACTGTGAGAAAGAAGATCTGGTGCCTCTGGTGAAACTTGGAGTGAGGGACTTTTTCAACGAAGAAACATCGATGGATCAGATCTTTAAAAAATTCCAGGAAATGGGGCTTTAAAAGAGATCACGATGTTTATGACCACAGGATCATGCGTTATTTTGTGGCTTGCGCCCCAGAACCCCAATGGAAAGTTGAGTCCAGTGTGCCAGGTTTTTATCAGCCAGAGAGTCCAGAATCTTATCTTTGAGTCTGGCGTATAATGAATTCTCCAGGGGATATTTTGGCAACTGTATTCCATACTTAAGCAAAGCTTCCCTGAGTATCCGCCAGAAAAGATTCGGCCGCATCCAATCCCCATAAGTGTAGGTGATTTCAAAACCGGATCTGCTCATGAGTTTCTTGAGCTGTGGCATGGTCATCTGTGTCTCCCAGCCTGCAAACCATTTATCCATGGCAATCAGAATTTTTTTTATGATCGTATAAAGATGAAAGGTTTGTGGTACATCACAAAGACAATAGCCACCTGGTTTGGTGATTCGATAGTTTTCCTCAAGCAGAGGAAGCGGGTTGCGAAAGTGCTCGGCAAGGCCTTGATGAAATACCAGATCGAAGGTTCCATCTGGATAGGGGGTGGAGAAAGCATCGGCCTGAACCAGGGTAAGCTGCTCATTACCGATATTATGATCCTTTTTGAGCTTACTGATAATCTGAAGGCTTTCCTGGGCAAAATCCAGTACTGTAACCTGAGCTCCCAGACGGGTTAATTCTATGCTGTCTCTACCCGAACCTGCACCGACTTCAAGAACCCTCATTCCTTTTACATTAAGCTGCTTTACTATAGTTTTGAGTACCGAAGGTGATGAGGGATAGACTTTGTCGATCTCTTTCTTATTTCGCCAAAAGCGGTTCCATATTTTCTGATCAGGTTCTGCGTGTTCGCTTTTTTCTGAACTGTCAGGTCTTTTATCCGGGGCTGCGGTGTTGTCTGTGTTTGACATTTTTTTGCTCTTTGATAAGAATGAGAATGAATGAAAGTTTATCGGCTAAACACTGGTATTCGTGTTTGCCTGTTAAAAATTTATCAGAATTAATTTTTACAATATAAGATGACTTTCATTGTGAGTGCAACTTTCTGATTCCTATAAGATCGATTGAAAATTAAGAATGCATCGGGTTATTAATCAACTTTTCATATTTTTCAATTTTCGCCATAGAGTTGCCGGGCTGATTCCAAGGATCTCACAGGCTTTTCGCTGGTTTCCCTGAGTGAGTTTAAGCACCAATTCTATATGTCTGTATGTAAGCTGCTCCAGGGAGAGGACGCTTTGTTGATCACTTGAAGGTACACTGTATTTAAGATGATTGGAACGTAGACTGAGGTTCTCAGGTAAAATAACGTTGTTGGTACAAAGAAGAGCTGCCCGTTCTATAGCATTTTCAAGCTCTCTGATATTGCCTGGCCAGTTATACTCCTGAAGATAGTCCAGGCAGGAGGCATCAAGACGCAGTTGAGGCATCTTCAGGGAATTGGCGAAGTTTTTTACAAAATGTCTGGCCAGGGGCAGTATATCTTCAACTCTTTCGCGTAAAGGTGGGGTATGGATTTCTACCACTGCCAACCTGTAATAGAGATCTTCCCTGAATTTATCCTCCATTATCATCTGTTGAAGGTCGCGGTTTGTTGCTGCCATAATCCTTACATCTATTGGACGTGCGCGGTTTTCACCAATCCGTACTATCTCATGTTCCTGAAGTACTCTGAGGAGTTTGACCTGTAAAGCTGGGGAAATGTCTCCGATCTCATCCAGAAAAACCGTCCCACCTGCAGCTTCTTCAAAGATCCCTGCCCTTTCCCGGTTAGCCCCGGTGAATGCTCCTGCAGTATGTCCGAAAAGCTCACTTTCCAGAAGCGATTCGGGTAATGCCCCACAGTTAATGGGAAGAAATGTTTTGTCACGCCGGTTTGAAAGGGAATGTATGTAACGAGCGAGAATTTCTTTTCCGGTGCCGGTTTCCCCGGTGATTAAAAGAGCTGAATCATAAGGAGCAACCCGCTCTGCAAGATGCAATACTCTCATATAAGAGGTGCTTCGAATTTCAGGCAGAATCATCGGAGAAGGGGTTGGGTTTTTTATTACGGAATTTTTCCTCTGCTCGCTTTGCTGAGAGGCTTTGCGCCGCAGACTCTCCGAGAGTTGCTCGACCCGGTTGTGGATATCCTTTAATTTAAAATCGGAAAGATGATTATCGATCTGCTCTCCCCAGAATTCCTTCTCTCGGCCCACTGCCCGACAGATTCGGTCCCCCTTTGAGACGCATTGCTCTTCGATAAAATAGATTTCCCGGTTAAGACAGAAAGAGGCATAACCGCTGGCATGACCGCAAAGAATCCAGCAGGTATTATCCTTTGCTGTTTCCTGCAATGAGATCTGTTCACTGACCTCCACCGATTCATGCCATAATAGTTCCATATGGAATGGTTCAACTGCAAGATGCTTAACAACGGCTTTGGCTAATCCGGCAAGGGCCTGCATTCTGGGGCCCGCTTTGAGCAGTTCCTCTATTGAGTTCCACTTAAAAATACGCTTCATAGCAGCGGCATCTGCCTTACCCCACCAGTAACCGAACTGAACAAGGATTTTTCTGGCCTGTTCGAAATCCAGCACTTCAAGCAGATCTTTTTTCAGTTCTGCAAAGGCACGAAGATCAAGCAGCAGAAGTCTTCTGCCCTGAAGATTTATATCGCCTTCACTGAACTCGACTATTTCTGAAAGATGCAGATCATTGGCAAACATGGGCCTCCAGGAAATTTAAATATTTCAAAATGAAAATACATAACTTCAAAATGAAAGCACAATTATTTCAATTTGAAATACAATGAAAGATGATTGCACTAAATATCCGGTGTATGGGGGGTAATGTGAAATTGGCCTGGTTTTTGCAGCTTCTTATGCGTTCTTAATAAAAACCATGGCATTTTTCCAAATATGTATCAAAACAGAGTGCATGTGGGAAAAATTACCGGAAGAGACGGATAATTATCCTATGTATTCCTTACTGCGGCAAAAAGCATCTGCTCTGGAACCAGGTCTTGACCAGCTAGCCTGTAAACTGGTAGCAATATCCAGTCCCAGCTTCTCTGAGAGCAGAATTGCCGACACAGTCATCTCCGCACTTAATTCTCTCTGCTATGATCGGGTTTTTAAGGATAATGCCGGTAATGTGGTGGGCTGCATCTTTGGCAGAAACTACAATCCTACTCTTCTTCTGGTCTCTCACCTGGACACATATTCGGATTGTTCTAAATTACAAAAATGTGGCATGGAGGATGGAAGAATCTACGGAGCTGGTGCCTCGGATTGTAAGGGCGGATTGGCGGCGCAGATATATGCGGGGCGATTGCTCAAAGAATGCTTTCCCATGTATGGAAATCTGGTTCTGGTTTCTACTGTAGCGCAGCAGAGTGGCTGCAGTGCAGGGATCCGTCAATTTCTCAAAGAAACAATGCCATCGATTGGACTCCAGCCTTCTTTTGCGTTATTGGGTGAGCCTACCGATTTGGGGCTTTATTACGGGCATGATGGCTGGATGTGTATTGAGCTTACACTGGCTTCGGATGACATTACCAGGCTTGAGGCCTGCGCAAAGGAATTAACCCTTTTTCTTAGCAAAGGTTCATCTTCAATATCTGATGAACTGCTTGAAGAGGTGTCAGTCGGTGAACCTCAATACTTTAATGACAAGCCGGGCATCCGATGTGTGATCGGAATAATGCAAAGATTGCGGGATAAGAGCGAACCTGCTTTTCTTTTGAGACGATACCGGGAAACCGCACGTTTAATATGTAAACAGCTTGGTGTGCGTCTTGTTTCCAGCGGTATCCAGAAGCGAACTATAACTGAAGAGAATGGATATACCTTGAGAGCCCGTCAGGTATCTGTCCCCTGGATGACTGATCCGCTTAACAGTTTTTTTGAGGAGGCCAGGCTTGCATTAAGAGCCGCAGATTGTAAAATTAAAGGAGGAACCTGGCAACTTAAGAGCCTGGGGATGGGGACTGCCGGTAGTGTATTGGTAAATGAATATTCGATTCCCACTATCGGATATGGTCCAGGCAACATGTCCTGCAGTCCTGATGAATATGTGGAAATCAAGGATCTTAACGAAGCTTTTTTTGGCACTGCGGTAATCGCACATCGCTTGTTAGGTATACCCTCATCCGAGAAAACCGAAACCAACCATAAATTACAGCTATAACAGGAGTTATTTTTCATGTCAGAATCCATTGATATTGAAGCCAAAAAACTGAAGTCGCTTTATGAGCCGCGCTCTGTTGCCATCATTGGTGCATCCCAGAATCCCGATAAAGTAGGTTACAAGATTCTTTTTAATCTGAAGCGGTCCGGTTATCAGGGGACAATCGTACCGGTTAATCCCACTGCTGACAGTATCCTTGATTTTAAAAGCTACAAATCATTAGACGAATTCGACGGTACAATTGATCTGAGTGTAATCGTTGTACCAAGAAAATCGGTGATGGATGCAGTGAAGGCATCTATTGCAAAGGGCGCAAAGGCAGTTTCGGTTATTACTGCAGGTTTTAAAGAACAGGATCATGAAGGCGCGGAGCTGGAGAAGCAACTGGCAGCTCTCTGTAAAGATTCCGGGGTATATCTGTTAGGACCAAACTGTCTGGGTCATTTAAATACTCAGTTTAACATGGATGTGTCATTTGGTAACAAGTGGCCTAAAAAAGATAACATCGCCTTTATTTCCCAGTCAGGTGCTCTCTGTTCTGCTGTTTTGGACCGTGCTGCAGAAAGAGGGTTCGGGCTTTCAAAGATGATAAGCATAGGCAACAAGGCAGGGCTTACCGAGAGAGAACTCCTGGAATCGCTGGCTGATGATGATTCCACCAATGTAATCGTATGTTATCTGGAAAGTATAGATAACGGGCAGGAATTTGTAAAGATCGCCGGAAAAGTATCAGAGAAAAAACCGATCATCATCTTCAAATCCGGTGTTACCAAATCCGGTTCCAAAGCTGCTTCATCGCATACCGGCAGTCTTGCCGGTGCCGATATAGCCTACGAGACCGCTTTTAACAAATGCGGAGTCAT
>CAYPMS010000086.1:0-15627 GCA_964411655.1 uncultured Fibrobacter sp. | reverse complement strand
TTGGGTTTAATTTTTTATACACAACAGCTATATTATTTTCTCACGAAAAAGGAGTATTTAAATGGCTGAAAAAGGAAAGATAAAAACTGCTATCACCCCCACTCGTTCAGAGGATTATCCGGAGTGGTACCAGCAGGTAATTAAAGCGGCTGATCTGGCAGAAAATTCACCGGTACGTGGCTGCATGGTCATTAAACCCTGGGGCTATAGCCTCTGGGAGAATATTCAGAAGGTACTGGATAAAAAGTTTAAACAGACTGGGCACAAAAACGCCTATTTTCCACTCTTCATTCCTAAGAGTTTCCTTGAAAAAGAGGCTGAACATGTTGAAGGATTTGCCAAAGAGTGCGCGGTAGTAACTCATCATCGACTGGAAGCCGGTCCGGAAGGCAAACTTATCCCTGCGGGAGAGCTTGAGGAACCCCTTATCGTCCGTCCCACTTCAGAAACGATTATCGGTGCCATGTTTTCCAAATGGACACAATCGTATCGGGACCTTCCCTTGCTGATAAATCAATGGGCTAATGTAGTCAGATGGGAGATGCGCACCAGGTTATTTCTGCGCACTGCCGAATTTTTATGGCAGGAAGGTCATACTGCTCATGCCACCATCGAGGAAGCCAAAATCGAGACGATGAAAATGCTCGATATTTATGCGGATTTTGCAGAGAATTATATGGCAATGCCGGTAATAAAAGGTGAAAAAACCGACAGTGAGCGTTTTCCTGGAGCTGTTTCCACCTATTGTATCGAAGCAATGATGCAGGATCGCAAGGCTCTTCAGGCAGGTACATCCCATTTTCTGGGACAGAACTTCTCAAAAGCATCCGATATCCGCTTTCTTGATTCCAACGGAAAAGAGGAATACGCCTGGACCACTTCCTGGGGTGTCTCCACCCGGCTTATCGGTGGAATGATCATGACCCATGGTGATGATGACGGGCTCATTGTACCGCCAAGACTGGCTCCCGCTCATATCGTGATTCTACCGATAATTCACGATGATTCTTCTGCTGCTACAGTTATGGAATACTGTGAAAAGCTATCAGCAGAATTGAATGACCTTAAATATAATGACACTGAAGTGGTGGCTGAATTAGATAAAAAAGAGGGACGTGGTGGCGATAAAGTATGGTCCTGGATTAAAAAAGGAGTCCCCGTTTATCTGGAAATTGGACCTCGTGACGTGGCTGCAGACTCGGTTTTTGTGGGTAGAAGAGATAAAAGCAGAAAAGAGAGGTATTCCCAGAAACGAGCCGAATTTCTGGCTTCGGTACCATCACTTCTGGACGATATTCAAAACAACCTTCTTCAAAGGGCAAAAGCCTTCAGAGACAGCAACATTAAGAAAATCGATTCCAAAGATGAGTTTTACTCTTTTTTCACCCCTGCCAACAAGGAGAAACCCGAGATACACGGGGGATTTGCCCTGTGTCACTGGAATGGTTCTGCTGAGGTGGAACGTAAAGTAAAAGAGGATCTTAATGTTACAATTCGTTGTATTCCTCTGGAGGGAGCGGAAGAACATGGAAAGTGCATCATTACAGGTGAACCATCCGCCAAAAGAGTGTTGTTTGCAAAAGCATATTAAACATCCAACCCTTTACAGAATCGGTTTGTCCAGCAGGTGATCATAATGAAAAAGCCTTTAGATATTCTGTTAATAGCATGCATTATGATTACCTTTGCTGAGCCGGCATCGGCTCAGGCGAATCAGATTTCTGTTGTCTTAAGCGGTGGCAACCTTCTTCTCTGTAACTTTCTGGGAGGGAAAAAAAAGCAGAGGGACTCACTAATTTCAGTAGTTGAAAGCAACTGGATTGCAGCAAAACAGCTTATCGAAAGTGATAACTATACTGTTGCCACCGATAAACTGAAAAAAATTCTTACAGATATTGACCTCTACAAGGCTTATTGCAGCAAGAATAAGAAAACAGAACGTGTATTCAAAGATACTGTAAATCTACTGATTTCTAATTGCAGGTTCCTCGAGACTCTGTTGCCGCAGATTAATAAGCTTGCAATGTGGTCCGATTCCATTCCGGACAACAGTGATGATCTGCTTGCAGGAAACAGGCATCAATTCCTGGCAATAAAAAAAAGATGTAAGGATGTAATCGGCGAACAGATCAGATCCAATCCTGGTAAAAGAGGTGCAATCCGTTTTGGCTTCCGCAAATCAATTATCAAAATAAACCTTCTGGACAGCCTTTTAAGAGATGTATATGACCAGGAAAAAAGCGAGTTTTCTCTTAAGTGCAAGTATTTTTACAACCGTGCAGTAGAATCCAATGACACTGCGCAGATCCGGAAGTTTGTGGATGACTGCGATTATTATCAGGTGGATAAGGAATGGTGTACCAGAGCCAGAATGATTCTGGCCGGGATGGATACCCAGGCTGTCAAAGCAGAAGAAATGATTACAAAAGAGAACCTCAGCGATTCTGAAATGATGAAAATTCAGTATCGGCAGGCGATGTTATCCGGAAGAATCGATCTTCTGGAAAGCTATATCGCAAAATATAACAGGAAAAAAATCAAAAAATCAGAATCGAAAATTGACAGTGTACGGATTGTGCTTGGAAAAGTGAAAAAAGAAATCGCAGATCAGGAAGCTTATGACAAGGCTCACCCACTGTTTGCCAATGCAAATCTCTCAAAGCTTGACATCAGCATTAAAGGTCTGGTCCTGTCCACCCAGCAGGTTTTCAGGGATGTGATCGAAAAGAGCCATGATCAGCTGAAAAACATTCGCGGAATCCGTTTCCCTGCATCAATACAGCTCGATTACTCTGGCTCTCACCCCATGCTCTATATGAACGCCTATATAAATTGTGACAAAGATGTACAGTGCACAGTAAGTGACAGCGGAAGATTATATACGATCGAAGGGGTCACCCAGGCCATGCTCTTTCTCAATCATATCAAGAAAACCGCTTTAAAATCGGTTCAGGAAAAAACAGCATCCGAAAAAATCGCACTGGCAGCCTACGTTGTCAGACTGCGCAAAAATACCGATGAATATATCACCTTTTATGGTAAAGAAAGCATGGAATCGGAAGGTTCGGAAGAAGATTTTTCCTATTATGACTTTTTTGATTTATCCGTAAACGATAAGAAAGACATTCGCTTTCCCTACAAGCCTTCTGATAGTGTGATGCTGCTGAAATCAGAAAGTGAGTCAGAAAAAAATCTATTAGGGATATTATTCTTTGGAAAATAAAAAACAGGAGCGTAATTCACTCTCCGTTTTCGACCCGATCATAGCCAAATGGTTTTGTGCTAAATACGCTTACCCTACCGATATTCAGAATAAAGCCTGGCCGATTATAGCCAGCGGACAACACACACTGGTATGCGCACCCACAGGTACAGGTAAGACTCTAACTGCTTTTCTATGGGCTATCAATCAGCTTATTAACGGTTCATGGGAACCCGGTACGGTACGGGTATTATACATTTCACCCCTGAAAGCGCTGAACACCGACATAAGAGAAAACCTTATATCACCTCTTGACGATTTAAAAAAGCAATTCCTGTCTGAAAATATCCGCATACCAGAAATCAGAATCCAGACCCGCAGTGGTGATACCTCATCCAGCGAGCGGCGTACCATGTTAAAACGTCCTCCGGAAATTTTAATCACTACCCCTGAAAGTCTTAATCTTATTATCAGTTCACCAATTGCCAGAAAAATGCTCACTGGTCTTAAAACAGTGATTCTTGATGAGATTCATGCAGTAGCATCGACTAAACGGGGAAGTTTTCTGATGACAGCCATCGAAAGACTTGAGCTGCTCAGCAAGGGATTTCAACGTATTGCATTGTCTGCGACCGTCCGTCCCCTGGAGACTATCGCTGCTTTTGTGGGCGGATTTGAAATGGTAATAAAAAAAGAACGCAATAAAGAGCTGCTGAGTTATTCTCCAAGACCTGTTCAGATTGTCAGTTCAACAATGGTTAAAAAAATCAGAATAACCGTTGAAGGAATTCATTTTAATAATATTGATGCAGAAAGTAATGATGATGTCTTCTGGCACACCCTTGCCTCAAGAATACGCACAATAATCGGCCGTAACAGCTCCACTGTGGTTTTTGTAAACAATAGAAGACTGGCGGAACGGTTGACTCTATACATAAATGAAAACTGCGAATCTCCTCTGGCTTATTCGCATCACGGCTCACTTTCCAAAGAATTACGCATGGAAGTCGAACAGAAGCTCAAAGCTGGGGTACTGAAGGCGATTGTGGCAACAAGCACCCTGGAAATGGGAATCGATGTCGGTGCTATTGATGAGGTAATTCTGGTGGGAACACCATTGCTTGTCTCATCAGCGCTTCAGAGAATCGGCAGGGCCGGTCACTCGGTGCTCCGTACTTCCTGCGGAACCCTTATGCCTCTCCATGGGCTCGATTTTCTTTACGCTGCAACGATGGCATCACTTTCTGTCAATGGTGACATCGAAGAGATCAGACCGGTACATAATCCCCTCGATGTACTGGCTCAGATGCTTATAGCGATGGTAGGAGTAGAATCCTGGGATATCGATGACCTGTACCGCTTTATCAGGACTGCTTCCCCCTATTCCACCCTTCCCAGATTCCAGTTTGACAATATTATATCGATGCTTACCGGTAAATATCAGGAAAGCCGCATTCGTGATTTAAAACCCAGGATACTGTTTGATTCCTCAGAAAACCGGTTATATGCCCACAGTAATGCTTTGAAGCTTATTTACAATAATGCCGGTACGATTCCTGACAGAGGATACTATGGTCTGCGGCTTAAAGGTACCTCTTCACTCATCGGTGAACTCGATGAAGAGTTTGTCTGGGAGAGGCGCATTGGTGATACATTTCTGCTTGGTACACAGAGATGGCAGATTACTGATATCGGAAGCAAAGATGTGGAAGTCGTTCCATGGCATGGAAGTGTCAGCATGTCTCCTTTCTGGAAAGCAGATGCCCCTAACCGTTCTTTTCATGTATCAAAAGCCATTTTAGAATTTCTGGAACAATGGAATGATCATATCGGCACTCCTCAATTTATCGATGAACTGAAAAAACATTGTTATTTAGATGATACAGCAGCAGAGTACCTGTCCACTTTTCTTCAATTACAAAAAGCTTTTACCGGTCCAGTCCTCCCCCATCGTCATCAGTTGATTGTTGAACATGTGCATGACAGCGAAAATGGTTCAGAGCCATACACTCTTTTACACACTTTATGGGGAAACCCGGTCAATTATCCTTTCATGCTGGCTTTCCAGACGGCATACGAGAAGCGCAATGGCAGACATATCGAGATGAGTTCATCCAACGATATCATTTACATAAGCACGATCGTTGCTCCTGAAGACATCAGGATGCTGCTTTTCCCTGAGGAACTGGAAAAACTTCTGAGAGAAAATCTGGAAAGAAGCAACTATTTCGGAGCACGGTTCAGAGAGAATGCCGGAAGAGCGCTTCTTCTGCCCAGGTTCAACAGAATGAAAAGAATGCCGCTGTGGCTTACCAGGGAACGTTCCAAGAGGCTTTTTGATGCAGTAAGAAAGTATGATGACTTCCCGCTCCTGGTTGAAACATGGCGAAGCTGTCTTACCGATGATTTCGATTTGAATGCCCTGAAGATGCTCATAGATGAGCTTCGATCCGGAAGTATCGATATAACCGCAGTAAATACATCCAAGGTTTCACCCTTTTGCAATTCAATGAAGTGGCAGGTTACAAACACAAAGCTTTATCAGGATGACACTCCATACCAGGCCGGGGCTTCATCGGTCAATCCAGATATAATTAAAAGTGTGGTTCATTCAGAAACCACCAGGCCTCCTGTCAAAAAAAGCGCTCTTGATACCTTTTTACTGCGTCTTAAGAGAACAGCCCCGGGCTATGCTCCATCCAATGCTCTGGAACTTGTGGAATGGGTTAAAGACCGGATCTGTATTACCGTTGTTGAATGGGATGAGCTTTTACGCGCTTTTAAACGAGATTCCAGCGAACCGGAAAATCTTTCTGATCACTTTGACAGGCTATGCCGTATTCGATTCCCGGATGCCCGGTATTATGTGATTATTGCTGTCGAATCGCTTCAAAGACTTTGCCGTATATTGGGAATATCGATCGATCAACTGCATCCCGAAAGCATTTACGGAGAAAAAACAGGACCGGCTGCAGAAATGCTGTTGACCCGTTCTCAGAATAAAAAAGAGAAGCAGTCTGATAACACCACTATGCAGGATATAATATCGCAATGGCTGGAATTTTACGGACCGGTAGATCCACTGTTTCTCAATCAGGTTTTCGGTTTTAGCAGTTTACAGTGTACAAACATCATTTCTGATCTTGTTTCCAGGGAAATCATAGCTGATAAGGTAAAAGTTGAAGGAGAACCGGGAGAGTTTATCTGTGATTCACAGAATCTGGAACGGTTATTCCGGATGATGCGTAATCAGGCAAAATCATCATTCAGGCCCCTGCCCCTGCGGTTTCTTCAATTGTTTCTTGCACAGAAACAGCAACTGTTAAACAGGCAATCCGATGAAGAAGGGTTGAAAAAAGCCCTTGAACATCTTTTCGGATATGCTGCAAATGCAATTGCCTGGGAACAGGAGATATTGCCAACACGAATAGAAAACTACCGGCCGGCGATGATCGATTCGCTTCTGTCCCGATATGATTTACAATGGATCGGTTCGGGTAAAAAGAAGGTTACTTTCTGCCTGAGTGACGAATTGAATATAATGACAAAGCCGCCAGTAAATGAATCCACTATCCTGCCATCTGAAACCGAATCTCTGCTATCAGGAACATACACCGATTTATTAATGAAAAGCGGATTTGACAGTACTTCTTTTGCGTACAGGTTCTGGAAAGATGTATGGAGCGGCCATATAAACTGCGACAGCTTTGATGCTATCCGAAAAGGAGCCGAGGACAATTTTGGTGAAGGAAAGATGGAAAAAAGTGTTTCGCCGGTTAATTCTGTTAATCCGTTTTTCTCCATCTCAAATCTTAACAGGAGTGATGGCTTTAAAAGATGGAAGGTGAATAATGCAATACCGGGTTTATGGCGAAAAATTGCATATGACAAAAATCCAGACAATCTGTTAACAGAAAATGAGATCAATAAACAACGGGTCAGACAACTGTTAAACCGTTATGGAGTATTGTTCAGGGAACTTCTCAGCACCGAACCACCTCATTTTCAGTGGTCCAAATTGTTTAAAACTCTGCGCATAATGGAATTGTCAGGAGAAATCATAGCAGGTCATTTCTTTGAAGAAATTCCAGGGATACAGTTTATCAGCGCATCGGCACTGCAGATTCTGCAAAGAGGGTTACCGGAAGATACTGTTTACAGAATAAATGCGACTGACCCGGCATCTCTGTGCTCTGTACCAATTCCGGCACTGTCCGGGAAATTTCCCAGACGTCTTATCAGTACGCATCTTTTTTATCACGGAACAGAGCTGGTGATGATCTCCAGAAAGAATGGTTTTGAGCTGGAATGTTTCTTTTCAATAGACAATCCTCACAGGTTCCGCTATCTGGACCAGTTTAAAGAGCTGGCTTTAAGATCGTACAGACCGATATTTCCCCTAACTGTTCAACTTATCAATGCAAAACCGGTACAAGTCAGTGAATACCTGCAATGTTTTCTGGATGCGAACTTTTACAATGGTTATAAATACCTCTATTATCATAGCGGATTGAAATAAAGAACGGCAATTGAGATTTGTTGTCCTGTTATGGGGGGTGAGGGATCCAGTGTGTTGGTGATGCAACACAGCTCGCATTCTGACGTGCTCAACAGCAAGTCACAGCAGTAACCAATAAAGGGCGCATGCCTTACCAGACAATCATAAAATTCTTAATATGGAAGGGATTTTTACGTAATGGATCTTTTGCAGATAAGATGCTTGCCCAAGGCCAAAAATCCCCATAATAATTAAACGTATTCATTATAAAGAACGGCTCTATGGCAAGTCCATTCACAGGAGTAGGTTATGGAAAAAAAAGATAAAATCATTCTGGTAACAGGAGTAACGGGGCAGCAAGGTGGAGCTGTCGCTTCTCATCTTCTGAAAGAAGGCTGGAAAGTCAGAGGATTAACCAGACATCCCCAGAGCGCGGAGGCATTGGCACTTAATAATGCAGGGGTGGAGATCTTTGAGGGTGACTTCGAAGATATTGCTTCACTGGACAGAGCCTGCGAAGGCGTCTATGGGGTATTCAGCATACAACAGCCCCTTGAATACGGAGTTGAATCTGAAGTAAAACAGGGCAAAGCAGTTGTAGATGCCGCTTTGCGCGCAAATATCAGACATCTGGTTTATTCCAGTTACGCTGGTGCCGAGGATCAGCCCGGAGTTCCATTTATTGACAGCAAATGGGAAATCGAACAATACATAAGAAAATCAGGGTTGAACTGGACTATATTTCGTCCGGTTTTCTTTATGGAATATTTTCTGATGCCGGAAATAAAAAAGCAGCTTCAAAATGGGTCTTTACGAATGGCACTGGACTCTGAGATGCCTTTGCAACTGATATCGGTGGATGACATTGGTGCACTTGTAACTATGGCATTTGATAATCCGGATTTATATGCAGGCAAAACGCTGGAAATAGCCGGTGATGAGATCACTGGCAACCAGATTGCAGACATTTTCAGCAAAGTTACAGGAAAAACTGTCTCTTTTGAGCAGATTGAGGTAGATGATGTCAGGGCAAAAGGCGCAGATTTTGCTATGTTTTTTGACTGGTTGAATAGAAAGGGATTTTCCGTAAATATTCCAGAGGTTAAACAAATTTATCCGGAGATATGTTCTTTTAAAACATGGGTTAAAAAATTCAATTGGTCACAGGCTGCTTCCTGAAAAACAGCAGGGTCAACCTGCTGTTTTCTATTGCTTCTCATTTTTTCCCTTTTCCGGAATTCTTTTGCACTGATATCTTTGCCTTTAATTTTTCAAACACATGAGGTTTGGTGATGAAATCTATTGGTATTTGTCTTGGTGCGACAAACATTAAAGTTGCGATTCTGGAAAAGACCATTAAGGGGATTGGGGTTATCCATACTAAAGTAATTCCACATGAGAGTAACCCCAGACAAACATTTTCCCTTCTGACAGACACTTTAGACCTTAACTCAATTGAGTATGGGATGCTTACTGGTCGCAAATTCCGTGAGATGATAAATCATCCATCTATTCCAGAACTGCAGGCAGTAGAGTACGCCATGGCATTTGGTAATCTTAGCGGCAGAAAGCGTCCATTTGAAGCGGTGGTCAGTCTGGGGGCAGAGAATTTCATTCTCTATGTTCTAAACAGAGATGGCACGGTGAGGTCGATTGAATCCGGTAATAAATGTGCTTCCGGGACTGGTGAATTTTTTCTTCAACAGATAAGAAGAATGAATATTGAGCTTTCTGAAGCGGTTCACCTGGCACGAGAGTCAGATATCTACAGGGTATCCGGGCGATGTTCTGTTTTCTGCAAAAGTGATTGTACTCATGCTCTCAATAAGGGAATACCTGTAGGAAGAGTAAGTGCCGGGTTGTGTTACATGATTGCTGACAAGATTATAGAACTGTTGGAAAAAGTAAACTGTAAAGAGATTCTGCTTACAGGTGGAGTAACCAATAACACTGCAGTAATTAAATTTCTTGAAGATCGTCTTGAATCGGTGGTAGTCTCAGAGCATGCAAATACTTTTGAGGCAATTGGTGCTGCCTTTTTTGCGCTCCAGAAGAAAACAAACCATTTACTTAACAATAAAAGTTTATTCTTTACAGCAAGATCATCATTTGATCTGCATCCCCCTTTAAGGGATGCCTTTTCGCTGGTGCAATTTAAAAAAACACAAAAAATAGAGATCCAGAGTGATCAAACATGTGTAGTTGGGCTGGATGTGGGCTCTACCACCACAAAAGCGGTACTTTTAAGATGCAGTGATTCTGCAATTCTTGGGTCGGTTTATCTGAGAACCAATGGTAATCCGGTTAAAGCATCCCAGGAATGTTATAAGGACCTGGCCGATCAGATTTCTGCTCAGTATACTGTTATAGGCATTGGTACAACCGGTTCAGGCCGTCAGATTGCCGGTCTTCATGCACAAACCACCGCAATAATTAATGAGATTATTGCACATGCGACTGCAGCAGCTTATTATGACAAAGAGGTAGACACGATTTTTGAAATTGGCGGCCAGGATGCCAAATACACACACCTGGTGGAAGGTGTTCCTGCCGATTATGCGATGAATGAGGCGTGTTCTGCCGGGACAGGATCATTTCTTGAAGAAGCGGCATTTGAAAGTCTGGGGGTAAATTACCTGGATATTGAGAAACTGGCATTAAAGGCAAACGCCCCCCCGAATTTCAACGATCAGTGCGCTGCATTTATCAATTCAGATGTTAAAACCGCTACTCAGGAAGGCATAAAAAGGGAAGATATTCTGGCAGGGCTGGTTTATTCGGTGTGTTTAAATTATGTAAATAGAGTAAAAGGACAGAGACCAAGCGGGAAAAAAATATTCATGCAGGGTGGAGTCTGTTACAATAAGGCAGTTCCTCTTGCCATGGCTTCAATTATCGGTAAAGAAATCATTGTTCCTCCGGAGCCTGGTCTGATGGGGGCATTCGGTGTTGCCCTGGAAGTTAACAGACGCATAACTTTGGGGATCCTACCTATAAAAAAATATGATTTATATGCGCTTGCCAAAAGAGAGGTCGCACTGGGCAAGGCATTCCGATGCCATGGTTCAAAGGAGAGTTGTGACCGTGGTTGTGAGATAAATGTACTGATCATTGAAGGGAAAAAATTCCCCTTTGGCGGGGCTTGCAACAAATATTACAATCTTATTGAGCGTGTAGATTTTGATCGGAAGATCTATGATCATGTGCGGGTACGCAATAACCTACTGTTTAAAAAATTCACCGCACAAAATCCACCAGATGGAACAGTTGAAATTGGAATCAGCCGTTCATTTTTAACACATCAGCTGCTTCCACTGTACTCCCATTTTTTCACTTCGCTTGATTGTAATATCCGGCTTTCCGGAATTGATCCAAATGGAATAAAATATAAGCGTACCTCATATTGTTTTCCCGGAGAGATTGCTCATGGAGCATATTTTGATCTCATTGTTAAAAAGCCGGATTATATTTTTCTGCCCAAAATAAGCGAACTTTTTGTAGAGAAGGCAAAATGCCGCAAACCGGAACACCAAAGCACCTGTCTTCTTCTTCAAAGTGAACCTTACTTTCTTCAGGCCGCTTTCAATACAGTACCAGACAAACCCCAAGTCATCTCGCCACTGTTAGATTTTTCTCAAGGTTATGATTCGCAGGCAGAAAAGTTTATAGAAATTGGCAAACTGCTGAAAAAGTCTTCAGAGGAATCACTAAAAGCATACCGCAGAGGTTTCACTCAACAGAATGCTTTCTTTCGTGCATTGAAAGAGTATGGGAAACGTGTTTTGGCAAATCTAAAGAGAAATGCTGAGCAGACAGGAATCGTACTGTTTGGTCGCCCATACAATGCCTTTGCTACTGAAGCCAATCTGAACATTCCAGCCAAATTTGCTTCGCGGGGAATACATATCATTCCCTGGGATATTCTGGACTTTGAAGATGAACCCTTGTCTATGGATATGTGTTGGGCGATTGGTCAGAACCTTATGAAAGCCTCATCATTTGTTTCAAAAGATCCTCAGCTGTTTGGAGTATATATTACCAATTTTTCCTGTGGACCTGATTCCTTTCTGGTGAGTTATTTCCGTGAAATAATGGGCAGTAAACCTTCATTGACATTGGAGTTAGACAGCCACACTGCAGATGCAGGAATCAATACCCGTATAGAAGCTTTTCTGGATATTGTCACCAGGTATAGAGCACTTTCAAAACCCCAGGAGCTGAAAAAAACTTTTCATCCGGCATCGGTTATATCAAGAAAAGGAAAGCCGCTCTTTATCGGTTCAGATGGTTATACTTTTCCTTTAAATCACCCTGATATCCATCTCTTGCTTCCTTCTATGGGAGTACTTTGCAGTGAGATATTGGCTGCGGTTTTCAGCAGTTCGGGTATTCGTACTACATCTCTGCCCTTATATTCAGGCAACACTTTAAAACTGGGTCGAAGTGTGGCAAGCTGCAAAGAATGTCTTCCGTTACTTCTTACCGTGGGCGGATTATTGGAATATCTGCAAAATCGGCAGAATTGCAATGAAAAGCTGGTGTATTTCATGCCTACATCACCGGGCAATTGCAGATTCACTCAATATTCGGTTTTTCTGAAAAAACTGATAGAGAATCGCCAGATTGAGAATGTTGCACTTCTGAGCCTGACTAACGAAAATGGTTATGCGGGTCTGCCCACTTCTTGCCTTTTTAATGCGCTTAAGGCGGTTATCGTTTCTGATGTGATGGAGGACATTAAAAATGCGCTTTATGTTCTGGCTGTCAATCGTAGTGAAGCCATGGAGATGTTTTTTTTCCAGTGGCAAAAGATCCTGTCTGTTTTTAAGAAACAAAATGGCAGAAATCTTTACAACGTTCTTCGAAAAGTAAGTAAGGAACTTTCCAGAATTAAACTTCAGATGCCATTTTCACAAGCTAAAAAAGTTGCATTAATGGGTGAGATTTTTGTTCGACGTGATCAATTCTCCAGTCAGGACATAGTTACAAGGCTTTCCAGAAACGACATTGTAGTAAAAAAGGCTCACTTTCTGGAATGGTTAAACTATTGTGACTGGCTTATTCAGAACGGGATTTATCAGGCTGATTTTCCATTTTCAGAGTGGATTAAGTTTAAACTGAAGGTTTTTTTGGGAGGGTATTTTGAAAAAAGGATAAAAGGCATTCTGGCTCAGTCGGGGCTTTATGATTTTGAAATGGTCGATATCGGGAAGGTAATTGAGTATGGAAAGCAGTTTTTCGAGGTACAATTGACTGGGGAAGCGATTCTGGTGGTAGGAGATTTTTTCAAGGATATAATCCATACCACACATGGGATTATCTCTGTTGGGCCTTTTGCCTGTATACCGACCAGAATTGTCGAATCGATTCTATCCGGGGAAGCAAATTTGAAGACCAAGATCAGACTGGACAAGCTTACCGGTAACTGCTGCCAGCACTATCCCGAGACTTTTTCCCTCCCCTTTTTATCTGTGGAATCGGATGGTAATCCTTTTCCACAGATTATAGAGGCAAGAATTGAAACATTCTCTTTGCAGGTACAACGATTATGGGAGAAGTGCCTGCAGCAAACCGAGAAAACTGAAATATCCAGTTTCGGTTATCATAAAAGAAAAAAAGTATTCTCACCATGAGAGCTGATTAGATCAGGATCCAAGCCTAAAACTCACCGAAAGTAAACTTTTCATTTAAGACTCTGAGTTCTTCTGCAAGATCTAAGATGTTTTTTTTCAGCTCCAGCGTTGGGTTTTCTTTATAGGCAGCATATTTCTTCAAGAATTCATCAAGTTTCAGACTATAAACTCTTTTATTGTCCCCCTGGTTCATCTCTTTTTCCAGATGATACATGGTTCCTTCGGATATCTGCACAAACAGATTAAAATAAGAAGATGCAGCATGCCGCAGAAGACGTATGATATCCGGAAGATACTCTGCCAGTTCTTCAAAAACTGCCACTAGCGACAGATTTCTTCCCTGAAGATGAGTAAGTGCACTGGCAGCCTGCTCGTAATATAAGGAGATTCTGCTCTTTTCATCGATTTCTGATAATACGATATTTTTATATGAGCCTTTATGTTCGTATCCCAGGAAAAAACCCAGTATTATCAGGCCAAAATCTGCGTTATCCCGATAGACAGTGTATTCGTTTCGTAACCCCGGGTGTTTTTCCAGATATTGGCGAACCTGCAGGTCGAAAGGAGAGATATAGGGCTTTATAAATGTTTCCGAATCCAACAAAGAATTCAGTAACCCAGCCAGATATACATTTATTTCCTGATCATATTCGTGTTGACCTGATTCCATATGCAGATCAGCTCTGGCCTTAAGAACATGCTCAAGAAAAAAGAAAGATATTTCATTATTCCGTTTTTCCTGCAAGTCAGAGAAAAGCTGGATGATTTTTGAGGTGTTCATGAGCATAACTCCTTATCTGCTTTAAACCAGGCACTCTCTATTTCGAATATCGGCGTTTTTAATCTCAAAATTGAGAGTGAGTTTTTTCCATCCCTGATGGTTTCTATTATACTATACGTTCAAATTATATGCCTTTGGCAATTTTAAAGATTCATTTTATTTCGGATTCTCTATATAGTATACACTTTTTTGATCCGATTCTGTTTAAAAGGAACTGTTTTTGCTAGAAACAAAGCAAATAGAATTTTTTTCTAAAGTTTATCAGAAAAATGCCGATAATTTAACAGGGGAAGCTGAATTCAATAAAATGCCGGGAGGTGTGTCATGCAAGTTCAAAAATCCGGTCCCAATATTTGGACTGGTTCCAAAAAAACTGAGCAGACGCTCAGGCGTACCAGTCTGGAATTAAATAAGATTTTAGAGAGACTATCCACTTCATTTAAAATCAATTCCGCCAGTGATGATGCTGCAGGACTGGCCATCTCAGAAAAGCTTACTACCCGTATAAGAGGATATAAGATTGCTTCGCAGAACATCGAGAACTCCCTTTCTGCATTTAATATAGCCGATGGAGCAGGGAAAGCGGTTTCCAGTATTCTTCAACGTCAGAGAGAACTTGCTGTTCAGGCCAGCAATTCAACCCTTAAGGATTCTGATCGAGTTGCCCTGGATAAGGAATTCCAGAAATTGAGCCAGGAGATAGACCGTATCTCACAATCAGCTTCTTTTAATAAGCAAGGAGTTGCTTCTGGTGAAGAGCTGGCCAGTGGGAGTGCAGTTATTCAAAGTGGCCCGGAATCAACTGATCAGATCACAATGCCTCAGATCGATTTGAGAACCGCAATTACTGGCATATCGGAGGTATCACTTTTAACCCTGGAAGATGCAGTTAAAGCTATAGGATCTTTGGATGAAGCGATTTCATCAGTTAATAATCAGCGAAGTACCCTTGGAACTGCAGTAAACCGTCTGGAATCTACTGTAAACAATCTCTCGGTTGCTATAATCAACACTCAAGCTGCAGAATCAGTGATTCGAGATCAGGACATGGCTGCCGGGCTGGCTGAACTTGTAAGACAACAGCTATTACAGGAAGGTAGTCAGAGGGCATTTTCAAGATTCAGAACCATCAGCAGCAATCACATTCTGGGGCTTTTAGGATAAAGCTGTTGCGGATGAGATCATGGTCAGTCCTTATCAATTGTCTAAGATTTACTCCAGCATGCAGATCAGCACCTCCTCAAATCCGGCAAATATCTGCATGCTTCACGCCAAGTGTACTTACTTTTTAAAGCAGGTTCTGCAGCAGTCCCCTGAGCAGAAACGGCTATTATTGGACAAGGTTCAAAATATCATTGCAGAGCTGGAACATGCACTGATAATCGAGGACAGTCTCTCCCGCAGTCTTTTCTATATTTACGATTACTGTTACAGCCTTTTGGAGACTACCGAGACTGAAAGAATTAAAAATGCGCTTTCTTTAATGACGATTCTCAGAAATACATTTGAGGAG
>CAYPMS010000085.1:0-15749 GCA_964411655.1 uncultured Fibrobacter sp. | reverse complement strand
TGGTAACTGATTTCGATAAGCACTGGGACAAAATAAAAGGAAATCTTACCTCATACCCTCCAAACTTATGTTCCGGTCCTGCGGAGCCTGTTTTTCTTTAACAGGAATAACGATCTCCATTTCTTCATTCTCAGGAACGCAAATGTTATTATGAAATCGTGTGGAATTGAATGCTTCGGGAGGTATTTCATAGTTTACGGTGTACTGCCAGATATCGTAGATATAACTGAAAATGTGTCCCAGCAACCCCTTGACTGTTCCCCGATACCTGAAAATAGCATAGTGGCACCCGCCGAAAACAAACGAAATCATACCGTCAGGGAGAGTACCTGTTCTCGAAACCCTGAACCCGGTGATATAGGTAAAAACATTTCTATTATTTTCCAATGCGTTTTTGCAGAATATTGTACACTCGTTTTCCAGTCGAAACGGAACCTCATTTATACGGTCAATAAGTCTGTAGTTGAGCTTCAAATTCTCTTCATGGCAGTTTTCACCACGCCGGATCAGGCCAACATAGGTTGAAGGTTCAATGTAGCGTATCTCCGGTATCTGGTTGCAGAGCGTGTTGAAACACTCGATGAGGTCGTCTGAAAAGAAACAACGCTCCATGATCCCACATTTCTTCCCGTAAGTACGGTATTGTCCCGGCGGAATTCCAAACTGTTTTTTAAATGAACGGGAAAACTCCTGCTGATTATTAAATTGAAACTCATACGTCGCTTCGGCAATGTTCATCCCGTCAATAATGTTTTTTGCCGCTTCGGCAAGTCTTCTTTTTCTGGTGTACTCACCAAGCGTCATTCCAGTGAGGGCTTTGAAAACCCGGTGGAAATGATAATACGACAGGCAGGCTTCGCGTGCAGCCTCCGAAGGTGAAAACCGTTTTTTTAAATTACCTTCAATAAAGTCGATTGCTTTATTGATTTGATCAACATAGTTCATTGTACCATCCTGAAAATCGACCATCCCTCTCCGAAAGCCTGAAAAACAGCAACCAATGATAAGAAATCGTTCCAGGAGAACCCTATTTTATTGATTAATAAAATATCTTTTTCAGAACTCAATAATTAACAAAAAAGCGAGGTTTTCTATGTTATGGAGTAAAGCCCAAACAGTACTTGGAGTATTGCCCCTGTTTGTATTCAACTGCGTGGAGTCCCCGGAAACCATGCAGATACAACAACCGGAAGGCTACGTACTTCTTGATGATTTTGAAAATAAGTTCCGTGCACAACCTGGATTAAATGATCTTGGTGCAGCGGAACAATTTTCCGAAAGAGTCACCTATACACGATCGGGATGGTACGTGTTTGGAAACGACTCTACAAGGATCACTTCTTTTGACGGGAGTACAATCTTCAGATGGGAGGAATGGTACAAACAGGGACTTCCCAATAATGGGTACATTGCTATTGGACCATATGGAAGCAGTATGAATGGCCTTTTTTGCAGAATATTACTAAAGTCTACCGGTAAGGATTATGCCTATGCCGGATGTGGAACATCACTGATTGGTAATTATTATGAAAAAAAGATCGATCTGTCAGCGCTCACGACAGTGACTTTTGAAGCCCGTGGAAAAGGAACATTCCGGCTGCAGATCGTTACCGATACTATAGATCAGGGATATCCACCCGAAGATCAGTGGGGACATTTCGGAATTGATTTTGAACTTACTGATGAATGGAAGCATTATACCTGTTCGACAAGCGAGTTTAAACCCATGTCGTATTCGCGTGCGCGTAAAGAAGGTTTAAAATGGAGTACTGCGTGCGTTAAATCAACATTTCTCGAGTTTATTACCAGTCAGGATTACGGGCAGCATGTTAATGATACCCTCGAAATTGCTATCGATGATATACGTCTGTATGGAGTCACCTATGAGGAGACGTTCGGATTTCGATACGGAATCAGATAACAGTGCGCAGGTTAGCCGCAGCTTCTCAACGAAAGCTGCCCTTTTATTAGATGTTTTGTTCGGCCTCTAAGGTTTTTTGCAGTAACCAGGAGTCAGTAGTATTCAGGCCGGAAAATGAGGAAAAAGCAGGGCGAAAGCTCCCCAGAAACAAAAAACGCCCTAGCTTCCACTATTTCCGGTAGTTAGAGCGTTAAAATTAAAATACCCCCAGCAAGAATCGAACTTGCGACACCAGGTTTAGGAAACCTGTGCTCTATCCTACTGAGCTATGGGGGCAGTTTCTTTTTTCCTTAATTATGCGCTAAAAATAGCTTCAAAACCGGCTGCAATGCAAGAAATCTCAAAAGAAGGGAAATATAAGGGCTAAATTCGAAACAGAAATGCTAAAAGTGAGATGTTCTTATTTCGGATTTCGGACTTCGAATTTTCCTTCCAGTACCCAGTTTAAAATCACCTCTGCCTGTTTGGCAGCGGCGATCATTACCGAAGGTGCATAAGGTTTGACATTATCGTTGACCTCGGAGCTGCTGTCGCCTATTAAAAAGGTGTTCTCCCGGATTTTTCTGGTAATTACCCGGTCTGCCGGGCCAAAGCCACCGATTCCGCTTACAGCCACAAGTAGTTTATCAGTTCCCCAATACTCCTCAATCAGCATAGCTTTGCACTCCGGGTTGTCAAAGGCCTCCACTATCACATCACAGCAATCGAAAATCCGGTGAATATTAGTAGAATCTACTCTTACAGGGAAAGTTTCTATCTGAAGTTGGGGATTTATCTGTCGAAGGATTTTTTCCAGACATTTCACTTTAATTTTCCCCAGATGAGATGAATGATAGATCTGACGGTTTAGGTTTGAGATAGATACTTTATCAAAGTCGGCAATTCGCAGTTTCTCAAAACCGCATCTCACCAGAATGTAGGCACAATTGGATCCCAGTCCACCCGCACCAGCAATACCTATACAGGTATTTTTGATCAAGCTTAACTGTCCCTCTGAATAAAAGTTTCTGGAAACTTCTGAAAAAGAAAATGTTTTCATTTTTGATTCATTATCTTATAATCATCTATATATATTTCATACAGGTTAACACACTATTAGCCGTAAAATTACATAAAATTTCAGAATGATTCCAATGACCTTTTTTTGATGCAAACCGTTGGAACCCGCTATTTATATTTATTGTTAAATTGAAATTCATAGTTGTATCATTAATGTTGAAGTATTCTATTGATAAAATAGCCGACTCCGGTACTATTTGAGGGGGTAGTATTATGAAAAAATTAGCAGTATTTGCTGCAGTGGGAGTAATGCTATGCATTGCTGAGACATTTGCTCAGATCTTTCCTGAAACCTTATGGGTACCGGTTACCTATTTTGATTTTCATTCAGACAAAAGTAATCCTGAATTCGAGTGCCCGCATATGGGTGGTGTGCATAAGAATATGGTGTTAGATACACTGGATGCAGAGCGACTGCCAATTGTTAATCCAGCCTACGCACATCTCAACCATTACATAAAATACTGGTACCGTGACTGGAATGACTCTGCACAGGGAGATTATACCAGACCACTCTACACAGTGCTTTCAGGGGGAGAATATAATGCCAATATCAGATACGATGGTCCCCAAACCGTAAACTACGATACCTCTTTCAAAAACATAGCAATACGGGATTCTCTTCCATTCCTGCACCGGGGTAATGGTTTTTATGAATATATAAACGATGCATTTTTCCCTTTGGATAACCGTGGCTTTGGCAAAGAAGGAAAATCTCATAATTTTTCATTCACTATGAAACTCCACTGGAAATTCACCAAGACACCAGGTTTGACGTTTCGTTTCACCGGTGATGACGATGTATGGGCATTTATTAATGGGAAACTGAGAATGGATCTTGGTGGTATTCACGAAGCCGCCTCAGGTTCATTTAACCTTGATACTATTCCTGGCTTAGTAGATAACCAAGAGTATTCGCTGGACTTTTTCTACGCAGAACGCCACACTTCAAAATCCCATATACGAATCACAACTAATATTATAAGTGCAAAACCAGCCAGAATAGAACTGAGTGTATTTCCCAGTGATACAATCTGCGCCGGTAATGTCCTTACCGCGATTTCAGTGGTGACTGACAGTTTAGGTAATGTACTCAGAGATCTGAGTGATAGTACCCAATGGTATTTGATCAATAATGGTGCTAACAATAACAGCCATTTAAGTTCACAGCGTGGAGATACCATTAGGTTTACTCCAACGGAAGCCTGGGTGCTGGAAAGACTGGTGGGAGTCTTACAGGTAAGTGGAATGCAGCCTATTCGGGATACTATCTCAGTATATGTGAAAGCCTGTGATCCTGATCACATAACAATCGAAGCTGCAGTTCCAACCCCAACCTCAAACACCGATATTTTGAGGAATGATCAGCCATTAGACGTTCTGATTATCGGTTCGAGTGAGGTCAGAGGTACCATTTATGCAATTGTACGTGACAAGTATGGAAATTTCATAGAAGCATCACAGCGTACCACCTGGTCAATAGTATCGGGTGCTGCATTTATAGATTCTGTCAGAGATGGAAACAGGAGCCTGGGTCAGGGTTTCGTTTACAAAGACCCAACTGCAGGTGCAGGAAATGGTGAAGTCCAGGCCCAAAGTCAGGTGTACCCTTCAATAAAGGCCGACGTAGTCCCTGTGCAGATAGCATCGGTTGCATATGATTCTTTACGAATTGCAAGGCGTGTGGGTTCCACTTACCAGAGAATCGACAGCCTGATCATAAATATCGACATTGATACCACAATAATTGTTCAAGGCAGACGAACCGACGGGCTTGGTTGGGATGTTGTAAATGGTAACTGGTCGATGTCATCCAATCTCACATCCAGTACTTCTCCTCCCAGGCCGGGACAATCCTGGCGATTCAGTCCAATCGATACAGGAAGGGGTACTATTAGTGCAGTCATGGTGAGCAGCACGCTTTCAGCACAGATAAAAGTAGTAGTAGGTGTAGGTGCGCCTTATTCGCTGGTTCTGTTTCCCAATGCGACCGGTTCACCTTATAATTCACTGCCTAATTATTATGAAGATTCAGCAGGGATACCTTTCCCGTTGTATGCTAAAATATTTGACAGTCGTGGGAACTGGCTCAAACAGTATGATAATCCTTCCGCTGCTATATCCTGGAGTGTACGGGAAGTGTTGGGAACACCACCTACCGGAACATTTGGAAGGACAACCGGCCAGCAAAACAGTTTTACTCCTACTCGTGCTTATAATGTTGCGGATCTGATAGCGACTTTCACTTATAACAGTAGAGCGCTTGCAGATACAGTGCGTATTTCGGTTCTTCCCGGGCGTCCTGATCATATTACTATACAGGCAGACACAACCGCATCCGGGGTTGATCTGACCAGGTATGATATTTCCAGCAATCAAACATCTGTAAACCTATATGCAGTTCTGAGAGACCGGTATGGCAACAAAATAGAAGCGGTACAGGTTCCAAAGTGGTACAGCAGGGATACATCGGTGGTAAAAGCAGAACCCACCTCCAGAGTCTTCATGGGTGAGGGTATAATCACCAGAAATTCTGATATAGTAAGTCAGACCAGAGTGATTGCCACTAACAATGATGGATCTATAAAAGACTCTCTTATCATCGCATTATCCGATATCACCTACGATTCATTGCGTATCTATATTATTGACAATGGAAGAAAGTTTATAGATACCATCAGAGTACGTACTGATCAGAGTATCACTCTTTATGTTGAAGGAAGACGTTCTGATGGTATGGGCTGGGATAACATTTCAGTAATATGGTCAAAAAGCAATTCCCTTAAGACTACCACGCTCGCTCCGACCTGGAGTGATAACTGGACTGTTATTCCTGATTCGGTTGGAACCGGAAAGATTTATGTCAATAAAAGCGGAGCTGCACCGGATTCGGTTTTTGCGATTTTTCTTCCGGGGTGGCCCGATCATATGCGCATTTATAAGCAGAGCGGAAATCCGGCTTCTATGATTCCATACTCGCTGCCTCCCATAGTTGATACACTGATTGCAGGTACAACCTATCCGCTGTTTGCCAAGATTTTTGATCGCAACAATCTATGGCTCTCAGAATATGAAAATGCTTCGGTCAGCCGGAATCTGATCAAATGGAATATAACGTTGGTTTCGGGATATCTTTCTGCAGATACGCTTGGCAGCCGTACAAGTCATGCTTCAAGCTTTACTCCTACCCGCGCTTATAGTACATACCGCATTACAGCAGAGTATCAGGACTCGGTTTTGACTTTCAGTTCATCGGTGCTCTTCTATATAAAGCCAGGTCCGGTTCATCATCTGGTTATCGAAGGTAATCCTACACCTACTGGAGCAGATCTTCAGAGAGATAATCCGCTTAACTGGATTGAGTTTGGAAGCAGAGACAACATTAAGAATGCTTTTGCAATTCTCAGGGATAAATATGGAAACTTTATCAGTCCTTCCCAAAGTACAAACTGGAAGAGTCTGGATACCAGCAAAGTTTCAGCAGAAGAAGGTTTTGCTGCCGGTGGAGAGGGCAGAATAATCAGAAAAGCAGAGAGCGGAGATTCGATCAGAGTAGTAGCAAATAACCGTAACACTCCCTCACTGATAGACACGGTTCTGGTAAGAATAACCTCTGTTTCTTATGATTCACTGAAGATAGTGGTTAATGATTTTCTCTGGATCGACTCATTGGTGATCCGTTCTGATCAGGACACAGTATTACAGGTACTGGGTTTACGGTCATTTGACAGTGTGTGGGTACCGGTAGATGGAGACTGGTTATTTACTTCCAATAACGGCTCCTCAAACGCATCTGCAGTGCATATGTGGACATTTTCACCGACTGACACGGCAACTGGCAAAATCATTGTCAGCCGTGGTACAAACACAGTTCCAGATACTATTGGTGTAAAAGTCATTCCGGGAACTGCAAAAAAACTGGTGCTATACCCCAAAGATGGAAGTGTGCCATCAGCAACAAATCCCCCTTACGCTAATCCTCCTGACTCTATCCAGGTTATTGCGGGTCAACCATTCCCCATGTTTGCCAAGATTCTGGATCAGAATAATGTCTGGCTTGCTCAATACGAGCTGGTTTCCAGTCTGCGAGACTCGATCAAGTGGAAAATCATTGAGAAATCCGGTAACGATTCATCCGGTATTTTAAGTGGCACATCAGGATACAAACAAACCTTTACTCCAGTACGGGCTCGCCAGAGTGTTTATGTGGTGGCCAGCTATAAACTTAACGCCGGCAACATTCTGTCTGACACGGTTTTACTATCAATTGTTCCGGGACAGGAAAAGAATCTGTTTATCGAAGGTAGCCCCAACTGGGAAACAAGCCCTTATCATCCCAATCCTATCTCGGTTATCAGGATCACCGAAAACGTGACAACCGCCAGCGGTTTTGCGGTTTTGCGCGACAGCATGGGTAATTTCGTTCGGTTCAGCAATTATACCACCTGGGGAGTTGTAAATAACGACACCGCAGTCTCGGTTCGCAACGGTAATACAAACCTTGGTGAGGGAGTCATCGAACGTAAAGCAAAGGAAAAGAAGGTAAAGGTATTTGCAGTTGATGAAAGCGGATTGCGTGACAGTGTTGATGTTGAGCTTCTGGCCTATCATTACACCCGTTTGAGAATTGTGGTGGGTAATGACACCAGTGCTCAGTTTTTAACCATGAATACCAACCAGGACACAACTTTGCGGGCACAAGGCTTACGATCCACCGATGGTGTATGGGAAGACGTGTCTGCCAGGTGGGGAAACAGTTACAACCTCAAAATAACCCCTTCGGCACCTGGTGCAGGTACGATATGGAAATTCTCTCCATCAGATACCGGTCATGGCAAGATCCACATTTCACTGGACAATGACACCGTTGCCCGTCCGGATACCCTGGATGTGGAATTCACGCCTGGCCCTCCAACTTCAGTGGAGCTGAAGATAATTACACCGGATGATAAGCTGATTGCTGGTGAACCCATACAAATACTTATCACCATTTACAATAAAGATGGAAAGGTACCTGGGCCCTATTGCTTTGATCCTGCAAATGGTACTGGTGTAAAGTATGCCGATCCGATCGGGGATGGCGGAAAGCCGCGTCCTTACATGTTAGTCAATGGTGATACGATCTGGCTTTCAGAAACCGGTAAACATTGTTTTTATGGCGGTGTGGATACAGTGACCACCTATCTTTTCAATGCTCCTTTTGGTAAGGACAGTCTGCACCAGATTCAATTCATATCCGGAAATCTCAAAGGTGAAACACCTCATTTCAAGCTTCTTCCAGGCCCTCTGGATTCGCTGGCTCTGGAGAGGCAGAATTTCCAACCGCTTCCAGATACCATCGAATTGAGTCATCCAAAGGGTCAGATAATCATATATGCGGTTGGTTATGATAAATATGGCAACCGCCTAGGATATCAGCGCTCCAACTGGTCAACTGATTCTACTCTCCATCCCATTGAAAGCGCCATGAACACCGAGGGTATCTACTATGATGCTTCCAATGTTACTGATAATGAGTATGGGAATATTATTGCGGTTCCATCGGATACTTCAATAAAGGGAATTAAAGCACAGAAATTTGTAGTAATCTACGGTCCTCTTGCCATGCTCAAAGATGCGATAACCCGTGATCTGGATGGTGATGGATATCTTGATCATATAGAACTCAATTTCAGTAAACCAATAACTCTCACAGAAGAGATGATTTCCCAGATTGAGATCCAATATGGTGATCTCAATCACTTTACCATTAAGAGTATTGTCAATGGTTCCGACTCGCTGGATTCAGTATGGGTACTGGAGCTTAATGAAAATGAAACTGAATTGCCTCAGACCAGTTGGACTCCAAAGATTAATCTGAGTAACCTTACAGGATACGGGATAGCCGATGTAACTGATTTTGAAAGCACGGATGGCGCCGGACCAGTGATCTGGCGTGTAACAAAACAGAGATCGACTCTTAGCACACGAAATGAAGATGAAGTAATCATCGAATTCAGTGAACCGGTTTGGCAATCCGGAGCCAGAACTCTGTCCACTTCCGATACTCCTTCAATCATCTTTTATGTATGGCAGGGTAATGATTCTACCGGTTACACCAGAATTGACAGTTTTCTGATAAATATTGATGGTTTCACTTCTATAAGCGACCAGGTGGTTAAATTTAAAACCACCAGTGGCGTGGATCTGACATCACGGCATCTGATTAATATCAGGACTTCGCTTGATCCATCCGGATCCGTTTACTCGTTTATAAAAGACAGGACTGATGATGGTCTGGGGAATTATCCGGTGGTAAACAACAGAAAGGTTCGGGTGGTAGTAGTTGGTCCGGTTCCCAAAAGAGTTGATCCGGTTCCCAATCCATCCAAGCCAAGTGCCAAACATGTTCCGCCGGGAGAATTCTATATTAAACATGAGCCACATGCTCGTGAATGGGTATTCCATGAGAAAGCTGGTGTGATTTTAGCAATACCTCTGGTAATCCCTGATGAAAATGAGACCAAAATCCGAATCAAGGTAAAAATCTATGATGCTGTAGGAAACCAGGTTCATTCAGGAGAACAGGAAGATATCCTGAAGAGTCTAAGGCCAGCTGAAGACAAAGATAGTGCAACACTTTATGATGCTGATATCTACTGGAATGGATACAGCAAGAAAAAGATGCCAGTGGCACCAGGAGTATATCAGGTGGTTATCTATAGGGAATATTATGGCTCGGCAGTGGCCAAAGAGTATGGTGATGCCCGCATGATTGCCAAAGTCGGAATTTCCAGGTAATCTGGAAAAAAGGCAGGATAAATACACTCCTGCCTTTTTTGTTAATTAATAATCAGATCCTTCAAACGAAATAATAGACCGCCATTAAATCTGAATCTAAAGTAAGGATTGCTCATGCATATTGCTGATATTTTGAAAAAAAACAAAGTAGCATTCAGTTTTGAACTTTTCCCCCCTAAGGACAAAATTGCTTCCGAGCAATTATTTGCCACTATTTCCGAACTGGTTCCATTAAAACCGGCTTATGTCAGCGTGACTTACGGTGCAGGGGGTTCTACAAGAGAATTGACTCATGATTTGGTGATGCGTATTCAGAATGAAACGAATCTCACCGTAGTTTCCCATCTTACCTGTGTAGGATCTTCAAAAGCAGAATTGTTTGAGATTCTGAAAAAATATCATAATAGCGGTATAAACAACATTATGGCACTTCGTGGTGATCCGCCTCGCAACAACCCATCTTTTAGCAAGCATCCTGATGGTCTGTTGTATGCCTCTGAGCTGGTCAGATTAATAAAAACTAATTTTCCTGATATGGGGATAGGAGTTGCAGGTTTCCCGGAAGGGCATCCTGAGACACCCAACCGGCTTCAGGAAATAGAATACCTTAAAAGAAAAGTTGATGAGGGTGCCGATTATATCTGCACACAGCTCTTTTTTGACAACAGAGATTTTTACGATTTCTGTGAGCGTTGTGAACTGGCCGGCATTAAAATTCCCATTCTGGCAGGTATTATGCCCATAACATCCAGAAAAGGTATGATACGTATGGCAGAGCTGGCTTTGGGGGCCCGTTTTCCGGCAAGGTTATTAAAAGCCCTTGAACGTGCAGAAGATGATAGATATTTCGAAAAGGTAGGTATCCATTGGGCAACCGAACAGGTTCGTGATCTTTTAGACAATGGGGTTAAAGGTATCCATTTTTATACTCTCAACAAATCAAATGCCACAGTTCAGATTTATGAACAGCTTGGGGTAAGCAATTCCAGCAGTTTATCAAAATAGGCGGGAAACTCCCGCCTGTTCTGCTTTTAACCTAAATTCCGCAGTTGAGGTGGATGCAGATGCATAAGATATTGAGATGATAGGCCTTGAACGCGGTGCAGGCCTTATCGACACGGTGATAAGGTCAAACCGCGTGAATGGCTTAGCGCTCGATAGGTTACGCATATGCGTCGCGTTCAACTGCGGATTTTAGGTTTAATAAGTTGCATTTTTGGCAGCCTGTTTTTCCTTCTTCTTTTCTTTCTTTTCTTTCACTGACAGTTTTGGTTTGTTGTTCTTTGTTACTCCCTTATCTTTGCATTTTGACATAACAGCCTCCTTTTTTATATGACTTGGAAGATAGTGCAGTATTATTATGATAATTAAAAGTATCCTTTTCACTGGTTGTTGTCAACAACAAACTGATTATGTTCAGGTAAAAAATCCCTTTTTTCTTCACAAGTACAGATCCGGTTACAGATGCATCCTTTGTTAACAACAGATCGACCGCTTAGTAAATATAGTTTTCCAGATTCCAGCCCCTTTTTTCAGAGCAGTGATTAGAGAATCGGATCTGAAAAATTCTGCTTGCTTCGCCGCTGTCACCGGAAGTATAATTGCGTGTCGAATGGTTATTCTGGTTCTGTTTTTGCAGTTATTGACCTCAAATCTATCTATGCAAGAACCAGCAACTATCATCTTTTTTCAGGTAACACAAGAAGAGGAGCTAGTATGAATCTGATGCGCGCGAGTGCAAAAGGTGATTTGGAAACAGTAAAACGACTTCTCAGCGAAGGCACCGATGTTAATGCCACAGATATGCATGGAAGAACCGCTTTAATTGAAGCAGCATGGAGTGGAAATCTGGAAGTAGCAGAATTTCTGATTAAAAAGGGCGCTGATGTGAATGCTTCAGATTCAGCAGGGTATACTGCTTTGATGCGTGCATCGGAAGAGGGACATCTTCCTCTGGTAAAAATCCTTATTAAAAATGGGGCCGATGTAAATGCCAGAGGAAAAGTTCGTGGAACAACTTCTTTGATGTTAGCTGCTGAAAATGGTCATAAAAAGATAATCGAGCTGCTTATTGACAGTGGAGCCAATGTAAATGCAATCGACCAATACGAAGAAACCGCATTGGCCCGGGCTTATCGCACTAATCAGACTGAAGCAGCTGAGCTGATCGAATCGAAAGGTGGAAGAGGAAAACCTGAAAGAAGTTCTTTCTCCATTTCAGACAAAGAGCTTAAACCATACACCAAAGCCACCCTTCCTCAATGGAGCGCTGCGGCTACTGAAGACTTTGGCTTTGACGAGGATGCTTCGGTTGATGGCTTTGATGAGGAATAAAACACCTTCTCTTTCGAAGTGGCTTTAACTCCAAGCCACTTCAACCGATTACAGAACAAATCACAGTTCCTGGACAATCAAAAATATCTATTATCAATACTCTCTCATTCCTGGCTGGTTCGGACTTCCCACATTCCTTTAAAATTTCCCCCCTTCACTGCGTCAAAAATCCTAAATCTTTTGCAGTATTCTGCACCGAAGAATTCGCATAGCAATAGATACATCCATGAGCACAGGTATCATACCTGCCAATGTCCTTGCTTACCAGGCAGCGGCACAACCTGCGCTGACCATTATCCTTCAAACCGGTTCTGAAAGTGAACCTGTCTCTGCCAAATAGATCTCTTTCCACTTTCAAGCCCAGAAATTTTTTCAACTCAGGATCATCACCAAAATTCTGTGCTACAACTACCGGATCGATACAACTTCCATTGTGAATTTCATAATCTGACATATCGATCTGTTCAGCACAGGAAACCACCTCCATTCCCCAACCGGAAGTCAGACGCTTCAATTCTTCACCGATCTTTTTAATGCTTTTCGAATCAGGATCCCTTATTGTAAGACCTGCCTTTTTAAGATTCCTGTCCACTTTTGCATAACGGCAGAGAAAGCTGACTGTAAGCCGTTTTGTAAAGCCAGCCAGTTGATCTCCAATCCGTTCTATTCTTTCCAGAAGTTCTTCCGGTGTAATAGTGTCAGTAAGAATAATCGGATCGAAGCGCCAGAAAACATTCTCCGGACCGACTCGTCTGGATAAACTTCTGAAACTGCTAATCCTCTCTTCCAATGATGGCAAATGGATCTCCAGTCTTTCTTTTTCATAATCATTCAGAGTCATCTGAAAAAAATATCGGATCTCTTTTTCATCAATTTTACTTAGAAGAGGAATAATCCGAGAAGGATTTTTTGTCCAGAACACAATAAGACGGACTTTCTGAAATGATACATACTGAGATTTTCCATTAAAGGGGTTGATCCATTTAACATACCCCTTATTGAGGCGTTCGATAAACCATTGTGCGTAAAAAGCCGGAATATCGGTAGCTCTGCTGGCAGAAATGATTACCGGAGCGATTCCTTCAACCACTTCCCCATCATCCTTTTTTATTTTTACCTTTTCCCATCCTCTAAATGCCATATTACTCCAGTGAAAATATCAAATATCGAATATCGAATAATGAACATCGAATATCGAAGAAAAGGAGATCAAGATCCAGACTCCTGAATCCCTGGCCCCCTAAATCCCCAAGGAGGGACTTTAGGATCCCATAACGTCACCGGTTGGAAATCCTCCTTCGGGGCATCAGGGGGCGCTTAGTATTGCGATCTTATATGAAAATACTTGTAATAAATCCTTACGTAACTGATTTCAAGCTTTATGATGAATGGATGCATCCGGCTGGTCTGTATTTCCTGATGGATATACTGAGAAAAAACGGGCACGATGTCAGCTATTTCAACTGTTTACAGAGCTATAGCTCTTCAGCTAAAAAATTTGGCACCGGTAGTTTCAATTTCTCCGAAATTACCAAACCAGCCTTGTACCGTAATATTAAACGCAAGTATAAGCTTTACGGGAAACCGATCGGGGAGTTTCGGGATTTTCTGGAAAAAACTCCGGAAGTCGATCTGATCTGCATTGGCAGCATGATGACTTACTGGGCTCTTGGAGTACTCGAAACGATTAGGATTATCAGGGAAAAAAAACAGGCAGTCCCTATAGTGATAGGTGGAATTGCTTCACGGCTGATACCGCAGTTTTTCAAACGGCATACTGATGATAATTGTATCACCGGTGATCTTTCAGATCCAAAGACTCTATCTCTGCTTCGAATAAATGAGATACCAGAGCCCTCCTTCTTAACCGCCTTCAAAGTGTTGCGCAAACCGGTAAATCATGGTCCGGTACTGCTGTCTTTTGGTTGTCCGATGAGATGCAGCTATTGTGCATCAAAGATATTGCAACCCTCTTTCCAATATCGCCCTGTGAAACTTGTCATCAAGGAGATCGAATTTTTAATCACCAGTTTCGGGGTTTACGATTTTGCCTTTTACGATGATGCCCTGCTTTATAATCCGCAGAAAGTTTTTATTCCATTTCTCAGGAAAGTAATCGAACGCAAGTATAAGATCCGTTTCCATACTCCAAACGGTTTGCATCTGCGATTTATCACCGAACCACTCCTGAACCTGATGATAGAGGCTGGCTTTACCACTTTCAGATTCGGTTATGAGAGCGGGGATAAGAAATACCTTCAGGATACCTCTGCAAAGGTAAGCTGCAATGAGCTGGAAAACAAAATCGGGTTAATAAAAAAGTATTGCACAGACAAGGATACCGGAGTGTATATGATGGGAGGATTGAGAGATCAGACGCCTCAACAGATGCTAAACGAAATGGATTATGTGGGATCGATGGGAATAAAAGTAAAGCCGGTCTTTATTTCACCTGTTCCAGGAACATCGCTTTATCAGTATTATCTGCGACAGTTCCCCCTTCTGGAATGTGACCCACTGTGGCATAACGATTCCTATTTTATCAACTGTCTTCCGGACTGGAGCGCTGAAGCGGTGGAAACTGTGAGACAAAAAGCGAAGGTGATTAACAGTCGCCTGTAGGAGAAGATGCCGATTTGAATCAATATCTCCTCCTTAACAGAACATAATATCCGGCGTTCAATAATCTACTGCAGCTTCATTATCCGTTAAAATACCATTTCTGCCAAATAGGCTGCTGAGGATTGAATGATACTTATATAATTTTTACCGCCCACCATTCCACCAGGCTTTTCAGCACAACTGATCATGATCGGATAGGCTTCACGGATCGCTTTCTCCATCTCTGCATGAGTGACATTTGCAGCATTTATTGTACCCGGATTATCAGGCGTATCGGTTGAGTTTTGATAAGGCAGAATTGCGGGAAAAGAAATGACGGACCTCCGGAATTGATATTCACCGTTATCTGTGCAGACAATAACAAAGGAGTAAACAAAAGGAAAATCAAATGGTTTGGATTCGATGTCAAATCCTGTTACATCGGACCGAAAATCTATTTTCGATATCGCGTCATCGGTTACGTCTGACTGAAAATCTGTTTTCGATATCGTGCTATCGGTTGCATCGGACTGAAATTCCATTGTCACTATCGCGTCATCAGTTGCATCGTGCCGAAATTCTATTTTCGATATCGTGCTATCAGTTGCATCGGACCGAAATTCCATTGTCACTGTCACGCTACAGGTTAAATCGTACCGAAATTCTATTTTCGATATTGCGCTACCGGTTACGTCGTACTGAAATTCTATTTTCGATATCACGCTATCAGTTGCATCGGACTGAAATTCCATTGTCGATATCGCGCTACCGGTTGCGCCGGACCGAAATTTCATTGTCACTGTCAGGCTACCGGTTACGCCAGACCGGAAATCAATTTTCTCTATCGGTCTATTTGGTTAACGTCAACCTTAAAAATCATAATCTATCCCAATGTTAACCTCAAGTGAGGAACTGTCACCTGTCTCTTGCGCACCGAGCATTACTAAGTGTTACTGAGGCTATTCGATATGAGAGTTGTCAGAAACTGAATTTTATCGTTTTTTATATTGTATCTGCAACAAATCCGACATATATTGATTAAGTCAATACCATT
>CAYPMS010000084.1:0-15868 GCA_964411655.1 uncultured Fibrobacter sp. | reverse complement strand
AATTGAGCACACTAATAAAAAAGCCCGCATTGAGCGGGCTTTAAAAATGGCGGACCGGACGAGGCTCGAACTCGCGACCTCTGGCTTGACAGGCCAGCGTTCTAACCGACTGAACTACCGGTCCGAAAATATCAATTTCAATGGGCGTTGTAGGAATCGAACCTACGACCACCTGCTTGTAAGGCAGGTACTCTATACCAGCTGAGCTAAACGCCCTATTTCTTTGGTGATTTGTCTTCTCCCTTTACCAGAATGGCAACAGGAATCAAAACAAAATAGACCCCTATAAGAAGCAGTGGTGCAACCGTTAACGAGACCGGATTATTCAAAGGCCCCTGCCCCAGAAGGAAATATCCCAAAACAAGCAGTAAAAGACTGGCTATTAACAGCTTGTGATTTATAGATGAAAAAAGATTTTGCATAGTAATTAACTCCAAAGAACGATAAATATAAATGATATATCCAATACAGTCAATATAATTCTGGTAAGGTTTTTACTATTTATTCTGCTGTTGGGTTTCAGATTCCTCTTTTAATCCCAGTCTCTCACGAGTGCACCTGAGTGCCTCATTAAACAGCCTGGCCAGATTCTGCATCTCATCGCCCTGTCTTAAGCGGATTTCATCAGTATATATGCCTTTAATTATGTTGTTGCATACTTTTTCGAATCTGTATACCGGTCCGGCCACTTTATGTGAGAAAAATATAGTTAAAAGACCTATCTGAATCACAACCAGAAACACACCTACTCCAAACACCCATAACAAAGAATTCATCAGATTCTTCCGTAAATCCCGGTTGCTGGAGAACGTGCGCAGATATTTTTGAATATTGTCAAGCAACAATTCATAACGTTCTATCGAGGGTTGTTGCTGATCTTGTAACTCAAGAGATATTTTGCTTTCAACATCATACTTGATAATTCGTACAGTAGTGTTAATAATTGCCTGGGATGAAAAATAAAGGGTAAAAATCATAAATACCAGCAAAATAAGCATTGGAATCAGAAATGTTACCATATACCTGCCTTGAAATTTCTGATCGATGAAAAAATGTTTTCTTGGAAAGTTATTTTGCATTGACACCCTTATGCTCCTTTTCACGTGAGGGATATTCGATTCTGGAGTGAAAAATGCCTTTTAAAACCGGCATAAATCCTTCTACGATTTCATCCAGATCCCGTAAAGTAAGATCGCTTTGATCCAACTGAGAAGACATAAATTTATCTTTTATGATTTTATTCGCTAATTCTTTTAGTAATTCCGGTGAACTGCTTCCAAGACTCCTTGCAGCCGCCTCCACTGAATCTGCCAACATTATAATCGCAGCTTCGGGGGTCTGTGGAACCGGTCCGGGATATCTGAAATCCTGCTCCTCAACATTTCCTTCTGAATGCTTTTCCAACGCTTTTTCATAGAAAAAAGACATTGTACTGTTCCCATGATGTTGAATTATTACATCCTGAATCACTTTGGGCAATTTATTTTTTTTTGCCAATTCCAAACCATCTTTTACATGCCCCAGAATGATAGCCGCACTTGTTGCAGGATCCAATCCAGTATGCCGGCTTTTATCTGAAGTCAGACAGTTTTCTACGAAATAATCTGCTTTGGCAATCTTTCCGATGTCATGGTAATACGAAGCTACTCTGGCCAACAGGGCATTTGCTCCGATTTTTAAAGCTGCTGATTCTGCCAGATTTCCCACCAGCACACTATGATTATATGTACCTGCAGCTTCAATGGAAAGCCGTTTCAAGATCGGATGGTTCATATCAGATAATTCAACCAGTGTCATATCAGTAGTGATATCAAAAAGCTGCTCAAATATAGGAGTCAAAAACATTGCAAGCAGCACAGAGATTATCACGCCGCTCAACGCAAGAATGTAATTTTGAATCAAAGAAAGAACCGTAAATTTCAAGCCAATTAAATGCCAAAGTGTAATCAGAACGATATTTATCATACCCACAGGAGCAATTACTTTAAAAAAATGAAGTCGGTATCTTACATTGCTTCCAAACAATCCGGCAACGATTCCACCCAGAAAAGAGTAGATAAAGAAAAAGTGATTAAAACCCATCAAAACCCCAAAAATGGTGCTGATACAGAGGGTTAAAATCAAGCTTAAATTGATTCCAAAAAGAATTGCAGCTAAAAGTGAGCTGATTGAAACCGGAATAATATATTCCGGAACAAAATATGGCATCTCTGCTGAAGTGGTGAAAATCTTTTGCGTTAATGATAATCCTGCCCTTATCATTAAAACCTGAATGCATAAAAGCATTGCCAGAGCAACAAGATGATGATTGTTTTTCATCAATCTATGCTCAAATTTTCTTATATAAACAGCGGCAAATAAAAGTGGTAAAAGGCTTAATAACAGTTTGCCCACATTTTCTGCTGCGACCTTCATTTTCTCCTGGCCATCACCCATTTTATCAAGCACTATCTGCATAGAACGAAGTTTCTGGATAATCTCCTCTGTTACTTCCTGATGCTTACGCACAATTTCGGTATCTTTGATGACTTTTCCCAGTATTTCAGGGACCTCATCAGATGCATTATTTCTGCGCAGGGAAGTCTCTTTTTCGTTTATCAACACGTTGGGGCTGATACAGCGCAAAAGTAATTCGTAGATTGTATTAAGTGCACCTGCATCCAGTTTCCGTTCTACTTTTAGCCGGTTTATGGCATTTTCCAGTGCGATTTCCTTAACCGATAAATCCTGTGTACTAATAATCATTTCCACCGAATCACGACGCAGTGTAACAAATTGTAAGCCATACACCTGGTATTTATCAAAAGTAGTGTTATAGCGCCCGCGCAGTTTCTGCAACTGGTCTGCTGACTGAACCAGAAGTACAGAGCTTATCCTTTTTTCCAGGATCTCCTGAGACTGCTCTGATGCAATTTGAAGAAGCTCTGGCCTGACAAGCAGTTGCTTAAGAGTGTTTTCAGATAATTTCTTTGACAACGAATTGTAAATGGTCATCCATGCCAGATCTGCAGTATCTGTCGTAAAAAGCCGGTTTAAACTGTTCTGGATTTCCTCAAAGCGAGCCCTCACCTGAGATTTGACGTTACTGTCGTAATCAAAGACTAAAAGTACCTGATCTCTTGCCTTTTTCCTCTCCCGCTCCAGCTCCTCAGAAGTTCTTACAATATCAAAGGTAAAAGGAGCAATAATGGTTTCCCGGGAAGCTTCACCAATTTTAGGTAATACAAACGAGGGCACAGTTTCAGTGTAAGGAAAAAGCAGTGCAACAACAAACAATGTAGAGATCAGTATAAAAAAAGGGGTAGAAAAAAAAGGGGGCATGTGATTATGAATTTTATGGCAGATTCGCATAAAGCTGAAAAAAACAGCTTTTAAACGTTTTTGTATTGTTTGTTTATTCATAGAGGAAACTCTCAATTATCCTCTCTGAAAAAATTCATAATCGGAATAGAAATGATCATCTCTGGAAACATTCGTTAGGGATTATATAAGTAACAGACTCATTCCACTTTTGGGTCACCTTCCGACTGTGATATCATTTATCTGCTCTATTATTGAAATAATCAGCAGATAACTTAGAAGAAGAAAATCTGAATGGTTGAATAGTCGATTCGATCCTTTTTTGATTTCTGTAAGAGTTTGAGAAAATCGATTTCGTATTAAAAATAAAAATATCGGGCCAGCGGGCAGGATCTCCGTGCACTGAATTGATAGTGTTCATTGTTTTTCCACAGCCAGCTAAAGAACTTGATCCGACAGTACCACTGACTCTGAGATCATCGCAACTCAAATCGTATACAGTCAGAAATGGGGCAATCTCCCTGGAACCACCCTGTGCTTGAATTACTTTCTTTTGTTCCAGAGGCAGCTCACTTATTTCACGCAAATTTGCTTCAACTCCATCACCTGAATATCCAGATTCTGCGTTTAATCGGTAATTTTTATCAGCAACTGCGATTTGGCCTTTAAGCGCTTCTATCCGGTTCTGTTTTATAGCAATCTGCATCTGGATATCCTGAAGAGATTTTGGATAGAATTGAGTTCGGCCTTATATTGTTCAGAATTAAATTCATAATTAAATTGAGCAACTACAAGATGTACTAAACACATCAGCAATGCACACGAACTGGACAATTCACGCATAAACACTCCCGGAAAATGTCCAAACCAGAAACGAGTGTATCTATCTCTGAATCATTCTTCGGCTGGAATCTCACTTGATTTATTCTGGAGTTCCTGTTCAAGCCTCATCCGTTCCTGTCTCAGTTCGGAAAGCTTACGTTCAGCACTTTCAGCTGCAGCCCGAGCCTCCTCAAGTTTTCCAGCATCTTCACTGCTTGGCTTGCTACTGCTACTTTTAGTAAAACATCCGGTAATTCCACCAGATATCAGCATTGCACCAGATATAACCATTATGCTGGTGAGTTTACGAATCTTGAACATTATAACCCTCCTGTATTTTATCGTATAAATAGATAACCGGTCAAGACAGACTAATATAATAGTTTCCCATATTCATTAAATCAACTAAAAAAATGGTATCATAAAAACTGCCGCAATCAAAATCAGATACCCTCGCCCTCAATCCTTATCCCTAAATCCCGCAATTGCTCCGCTGAAACCCTGTCTGGAGCATTGTCCATCAGTGAAATACCCGTTGTTGTCTTGGGAAATGGAATTGTATCCCTTATACTATCCAGTTTAAGCATCAGCATAACAATTCTATCAAGACCAAAAGCGATACCTCCATGGGGAGGAGCTCCATAGCTTAAAGCTTTAAGAAGAAAACCAAATTTATTTTCGGCTTCCTCATTACTTATTCCCAGTAATTGAAAAACCCTCTGCTGGATTTCTTTTTTATGTATACGAATACTTCCACCACCCAGTTCGAAGCCATTTAATACCAGATCGTATGCTCTGGCTCTGGCTTTGAAATACTCTGGGCTGTTTAAAATATCAATATCAGATTCCAATGGTGCAGTAAAAGGATGATGCACTGAAACATAACGGTTTTCCTCTTCACTATACTCAAAAAGAGGAAATTCAGTAACCCAGAGAAAGCTATAAACATCTGGATCAGCAAGATTTTTCAATTTGGCCAGTTCTATACGCAATTGTCCCAAGGATGTAAAACAGATCTTTTCGGATGCAGCAATTAAAAAGAGCATATCACCTGCTTTTGCGGCAGTGTTCTTCAGAAGCTGTTCAGCTTCAGCATCAGAAAAAAACTTCCTTGAAGGACCTTCCAGGCCATTTTCAGTAACTCTCAACCAAACCAGGCCTTTAGCACCATATTTAGCTACATGGGCACTCAATGTATCTATATTTTTTCTGGTTAAATCGCCAAAACCAGTTGCTGCTATAGCTGCAATATATCCGTTTGATTCGATAACTGAGCTGAAAACTTTGAAAGCAGATCCTTTAAAAATTTCTGTCACATCCTGAATAGGTAAACCAAAACGAAGATCCGGCTTATCCGAACCGTAGGTATGAAATGCAGTTTTATAACTCATTTTTGGAAATGGGGTAGTTAACTCTTTTCCCAGGCAGTTTCTAAAAAGAGTGACCATCATCCCTTCGAAAATGCTGAAAATATCTTCTTCTGTAATAAAGGATAGTTCAGCATCAATCTGAGTAAATTCGGGCTGACGGTCAGCCCGCAGGTCTTCGTCCCGAAAGCAACGGGCAATCTGGAAGTAACGATCAAAACCAGCCACCATCAGGATCTGTTTATAAGTCTGAGGTGATTGAGGTAATGCATAAAACCTTCCTTTATTTAACCGGCTTGGCACCAGAAAGTCTCTTGCTCCCTCAGGAGTGCTCTTCATGAGAATAGGAGTCTCAATCTCTGTAAATTCATTATTCCATAAGTACTTACGTGCTTCAGCAGTGACCCGGTGACGAAAAAGTATATTATGCTGCATAGCAGGACGCCGCAGATCCAGATAACGAAAGCGAAAACGCAATTCCTCCGATTCTGTAGCATCCGGAGCATTGATATGTAAAGGCGGTGTACAGGCATCGTTGAGAACATTCAAACCAGATGCTGCAACTTCAATTTGTCCTGTAATCATCCGTGGATTAGCCATGTTTTCAGGCCGCAACTGTACGGTTCCGGTCACCGAAATAACAAATTCATGCCTAAGAGCCGCTGCCTGTTCTTCAACATCTTTATTATCGCCTGGATTAAAAACGATCTGAGTGATTCCATATCTATCCCGCAAATCGATAAAAATAATGCCACCATGGTTACGCCAGTTATGAACCCAACCATTAAGAATTACTGTTTTGCCAACATCTTTTGCGGTTAATTCACCACAGGTATGAGTCCTGCGCCAACTTTGTGATTCACACATAAGATTCCTTCATCTAAACTTAGCGTCACAAATTTAATGTGCTACTGCTCAGGTGAAATAAAAATAAAACCCGCCCAAAAGCAAAAACCAAAATATTGCCTGCCAATATTTGAATCGAAAAAGAATTCTTCCTGTTTTTCTTTTTTATATATAACAATTGTGTTACAATGTACTATTTTGAACTTCTGTACAGTTAAATAATATATGTATGGAAACTATCCTTATACTTGCAAACGCCAGTGCAGTTAAAACTGTCCTGCGCAAATCGTATAGAGGGAGTTTTCAAACAGATATTAAATATTGAGAATTAATCGAAAAAAGAAGTATGAGTACCACCAGAATCGATTCCAATCGGAAATTGTCTACTATTTCCGATCCGGCAATCGTGGATCAAATGCTTCAGGAAGGTGACCGCCTGGGTCACTGCAGGGTTATTTCCCTTATTGCAGCCGGTGGAATGGCTAATGTCTATAAAGTATGGCATGAACAGTTGGAAATGGTCAGGGCCATTAAAATTCTCAAACCCGGCTTTAACGATGAATCACGTGGACGACTTGAAACAGAAGGCAAAATCTCGGCAAATCTGCGGCACAGCAATATCGTGGAAATATACGGTATGGGACACTGGAATTCTATTCCGTATATCGAAATGGAGTATGTGGATGGGCCTTCACTAAAAGAGCTGATCGAACGGTATACCAGACTTCCTTTATGTTTTTCCATCTCCGTTTGTCATTTCGTATGTACCGCATTACAATATGCCTTTAACCGTGATATGACTCTGTACGGCAAGGTATATGACGGTCTGATTCACAGAGATATTAAACCGGCAAATATACTTATCACTTCCCAAGGCAAGATAAAACTGGCTGATTTCGGAATTGCCAGACCAAGCGAAGCCAGCCTGCACACAGTCGGTACCAAGGTAATGGGTACATTTGCCTACTTAAGCCCCGAACAACTTAATGGTGAAAAACTGGATCAACGATCCGATGTCTACTCACTGGGAGCAGTGTTATATGAAATGATAACCGGGGTAAAAACATTCCCACAAAAGATATTGGCAGAACTAATTCAGAAAAAGACCAAAGGTCATTTTCTCCCACTTGAAAACACCGGTCTGCCAATACCTAAGCAGCTCTGCAATATTGTGGAAAAGAGCTTAAGCCTTGATAAGAATCGTCGATACTTCAGTGCAGATGATTTTGATCATGAATTGATGACTGTTCTTCGTAAATTCACCAGTCAGTCCCCCGATGAGATTGTAAGGGACTTCATGGAAAACCCACACACCTCTGCAACCACAAGAATTACTACAAACAGGAAAAACAAGGGTAAACTGATATGGTTACTGGCAATAATTTTCGCTGCTTTATGCGCTTCATACTTTTTTACGGGTATTAAAAAAGAAAAAAAGTCTCAACCAATAACTCCGGAACCAGTGGCGGTTTGTACTCTGAAAACTCTGCCGCAAACAACCGACAAAACCACAAAAACGGTGGCAAGGGTCGTCAAGACTACTCCCCCTCCACCCTCTCAAGCTTCCCCCTATGAAAGAGCTTGTAAAGCTTTTGAGGAGAAGGAGTACAATGTGGCGATATCCCTTTTTGAAGCCCTGCCCAAGGATAAGCTCAACAGCCAACAACTGGAAACTGTAAATTACAACCTGTTGCAAATGTATCTGAATAAAAATGATCTGGAAAAGGCATTACAAATATCGCTCAATTTTCATTCAAGCAATTCCAGTTTTTACATTTTGCTTAGTAAACTATTCTCCAGGCTGAAACGATACCAGGAAGCAGTCGAGGCTCTTGAGTATGCAGAAACACTTAACAATTCCACTCAAACATTAAGAGCAATTGATTTGCAGAAGGCTCGCATCAGCGAAGCCAGATTTTTGATGAAACCAAACAGAGACAACAAACAGTTCTGCTTTAGGGCCTGGAATTCATTTCAGGAAAATTTTTGTAATGAAAAGGTAAATTCTTCCGATTGTGAGGAGGCAAAGAAAAAAATACTGCAATATTCAGAATAGGAAGAATATAGATAAGTCATTATAAATCATGCCTTTGCTTATAAAAAAAAAGACAAATCGAATTCAGGTCATCATTTTTGCTACTTTTTAAAGAGGCTTAAGCTGGTTCACAAATTATTTTTGAGAACTGCTTAATTTCGTGAACGTATTTTTATAAAAATTCCCATTCTCATCTTCCCGGCAACTGTTATAAAGCAAGCAGGGAGCAAACATGAAAACACCGCGCATTCTACTTGTGGATGACGAGGAAGCTACTTTATTTGGCTATACTCGCTATTTAACTAAAGGAGGCTATTCCATTGAAACAGCAAAATGCCTCCGAGATGCCAAGATGCTGATTGCCTCAGAACAGTTTGATGCAATCTTACTAGATTTAAAATTGCCAGATGGAAATGCAATAGATTGGATCGCAGAGTTGCATTCCACACATGAACATCTGGCCATTATTGTGATCACCGGAATAAGCGACATTCCCACTGCTGTTCGTGCAATGAAGTACGGAGCCTACAACTTCCTGACCAAACCAGTTAATATGGATGATCTGGCGATCAGCCTCAAAAAAGGTCTTGAAGTAGAGGAACTGCGCAGACGGGATTCCATTTATCAAAGGCTTGCCCCCCAGAAAAGTGAACCTTTTTTCGGAGAAAGCAGCATAATTGAGAAAGTGGTACAATACGCAAATGTCGCGGCAATGAATAACACCGTTGTTCTTTTGCACGGTGAAACTGGAACCGGAAAAGGTGTGCTGGCCCGATGGATTCACGATCACAGCCAGCGAAAAAATGAGGCATTCGTGGAAGTCAACTGTTCCAGCCTCAAAGGTGAGCTTCTGAGAAGTGAACTGTTTGGCCATGCCAAAGGCGCTTTCACCTCTGCCATCAGAGACAGGGCCGGATTGATTGAAGTCGTCGATGGCGGCACACTGTTTCTGGATGAAATCGGTGATATGGATCTGGAAGTCCAGGCACAACTGCTAAAAACCATAGAGGAAAAATCTTACCGCCGGATTGGAGAAAATCGGCTCAGAACCAGTGATTTCCGTCTTATTTGTGCGACTAACCGTAACTTAACAGAAGCTTCCAACAATGGTAGTTTTCGCAAAGACCTCTATTACCGGATCTGTATTTTCCCGATTACTCTTCCCGCATTGCGTGAGCGTAAAGAAGACCTGCCAGGATTAATTAAACATATACTGACCAGTTACGGCTACACTAAACTGCCGGTTAACCCCAGGGTAATTAAACTGTTAACAGATTATCACTGGCCTGGCAATATCCGCGAACTCAGAAACATGCTAGAAAGAGCACTGCTTCTGGCACAGGGGGAAGCCCTGGATCCATCCCATTTTCCAGGCATGGAGAAACCTCTCATCAAAGAGCCCTCCAGAACAAATGAGATCTGGAATCTTGACGAAATTGAAAAAAATCACATTCTTTTGGCTCTTAAACATTTCGGAGGAGACAAATACGAAACCAGTAATGCCCTGGGAATCTCCTTGTCTTCTCTTTACAGGAAAATCGATAAAATTCAGCAGCAGCAACAAACACCGGCTTGAGAAAGACCGGTGTTCCCATCTTTGTAATAATTCTCAAATTGAGAACCTCCGCTTTGCTTCATCTCTCCTCGTCTCTCCTGTCTCCTTTTAAAACTATGTAAAATCTTCATGGCATGATTTTTGTTGGTTTCATAAAGCACCTATCATTAATCCAATTAGAAGGAGCTATTGTGACACATATTCAACACTCCGTACACTCTCAGATTCTCTCTAATGAAAATAAACAGATCAATAATGAACGTTATTTGGATTTCTTAAAATTTGCCCTCCATAGGATTATCGAAACCGCTTCCTACTTTGAGTCAGAAGCAAAAATTTGCAAAAATTCCTCTGTAAAACTGTTCTTATACTTTCTGGCCGGAAAAAAAAGGGTTCAGCATGTCATTTTGGAAATGATAGCCATAAACAGTAAAGGTAATGCTTACTCTTTCTCTAATTATAGTTCCATTAAGGAAGGGGAAGTAAAGGATTCTGATCCCTTGTCTCAAATGTCAGCAGAATTTGTGCTTAAGTATGCTCAAAACAAAGCAGAAAAAGATTTTAACCTGTATTGCAGCCTTGCTGCACTGGAAGAAGATATATGCACCAAGAAACTTCTCCTCACACTTGCCAAAATCTCCAAAGATTTTATAGATGATATATCAACAGGCTACAACCGGTTTAAACACAAAAATTCAGCGTTTCCAGATGCCTTAAAAATTGATCCGCACAATAAAACATCTCTATGAACAAGATGATTTTATCGACCAATAAAAATAGTGCAACAAGCATTAAAATTCATCACAGCTGGTTCATCTTCTTTTTCCTTGTTATCTGGTCACTGGAAATCGACTTTTTTCCAAAAATCCTTGTTTTTTCAAACTATTTCACCCCCTTTTTCTGGGCTTTGCTCGTAGCTGCAGGTTTCTTTATATCTGTGCTTATTCATGTTAGCGGACACATTTTAGCCGAAAAAACAATCGGTCTGCCTCAGAGCCAAAAGACAGTTTTCCCCTTCGGATGCGTTTTCCCTAAACACAATCAAAACTATGATGCACTCATCTCAATTGCCATTGCTGGTCCTCTTGCCAGTATCTTCACTGCAACACTGTTTCATCTTCTCTATTTAACTGGAATTCAAGAAAGATGGATGGCACCAATCCCCACCATTTGTCACATTTTAAGTAATATTAATATGTTTCTCACAGTGGTAAATATTTTGCCACTTCCACCTTTTGATGGCTCTGTTGTACTTCATCATCTCTTTTCTGTGTCAAAAATCAGAAATTCTGCAGAAAAGATCTTCTCTATCAGCAGATTTGTGGTATTTCTGACTGTGGCATTGGGCATTTATTCATTCTCAAAAGGATTGCTGATAAATGGAATCTGGAGTCTTCTGACAGCCATGTGTATAAAAGAAGCAATGCAATGTGATAAAGATGCTATACTGTTAAGACAATTCTTCAAAGAAGCAAAAGCAGAGAATTCTCTCCGCCCAAACCCTGTTTCTGTTCAGGCAGATATTCCTTTACATCAATTCGTGTCCAAATTCCTATATAAGTACCACACTGGAATCTTTCCGGTGTTACAAAATAACCATCTGCATGGTTTTATTCTCTCCTCAAGCATAAAAAAAATACCTAAAGACAAATGGAATAATTATTTGGTCTCAGATCTTACCATCACCTGCTCAGAAAAAACCGTTATAAACAGCTCAACTACACTACTGCAAGCTATTAAAACGATGTATAAACAATCCACCAGTCGCCTTCTGGTAACCGATTACAATGAACTCTCTGGGGTAATTACCATCAAAGATCTTCTCCGTTATTTTCCACTTTAGTTTGGGACTATTCGCTTTTCACAAGCGCGATAAGCGAAAAAAAAAGCCATCATCAAAGATTCATGATGATGGCTTTCTTCACATCAGAAAAAACTCAAAGAAGAATTTATTAAATTCAGGCCAAAGAAGCAGCTGCTTTCTGAATTGCTTCTACCATATCAGTACGCTCCCAAGAGAAATCAGGTAATTCACGTCCAAAATGACCGTTTCTTGCTGTCTCTCTGTAAATAGGACGCTTCAGATCAAGCTTCTTAATGATTGCAGATGGACGCAGATCAAAGATCTTCATTATAATTTCGCAGATCTTATGATCAGAAATTTTTCCGGTTCCAAAAGTATCAACATGTACAGAAATTGGTTTAGCAACACCGATTGCATAAGAAAACTGAATTTCGCAATGTGTGGCTAATTTTGCTGCCACAATGTTTTTGGCAACCCATCTTGCAGCATATGCAGCACTTCTGTCAACCTTTGATGGATCCTTACCAGAAAAAGCGCCACCACCATGAGCACCATAACCACCGTAGGTATCCACTATAATTTTACGGCCTGTAACCCCGGAATCTCCATGAGGGCCACCGATTACAAAACGCCCGGTTGGGTTGATATGATAGATGGTGTTGCTATCAAGCATTTCTGCTGGAATAACCTTTTTGATGATCTTTTCTATCATATCTTTAGTTATAGTCTCGTGAGTTACATCTGGAGCATGCTGAGTAGAAATAACAACCGTATCTACCCGCACAGGTTTAAGATCATCATATTCTATTGTTACCTGGGATTTTGCATCAGGACGAAGATAAGGAATACTCTTACTCTCCCGTGCCTTCACCAGCTCCTCAACCAGCCTGTGTGCATAGTGAATCGCCAGAGGCATCAACGTTGGAGTCTCATTGCAGGCATAACCAAACATTATACCCTGATCACCTGCACCCTGTTCTACATGCAAGCCCTGTCCTTCGGTAACCCCTTGAGAAATATCGGGAGACTGCTGATGAACAGAAACCAGTATACCGCAACTGTCTGCATCAAAGCCTAATGAAGCGTCGGTATAACCAATTTCACGAATAGTCTTTCTAACTACACTCTGTATATCGACTACAGCTTTACTGGTTATCTCACCGGCAACAACTACCAGGCCCGTAGTCACCATTGTTTCGCATGCAACACGTGAATCGGGATCCTGCGCCAGCATGGCATCAAGAATCGCATCGGAAATCTGATCACATACTTTATCCGGATGTCCCTGAGAAACACTTTCTGATGTAAAAAAACGCCGCATTATTCCTCCTGAGGAAATTAAATAAAAAGGAAAGGAAAAAGATGTTTAAAATATATGATTCACTCCATATATTTCAAGAATTTGAAAATCACTCTATTTTACCTGATCAGAATTCTGTTTTCGGTGATTCAGCCTGAATCCCAGATTTTGCCAAAACATACTTTTCCATTAATTCGATTATAGAGCTACCAGTTGAAGCAGATATTTTCTCCAGTGCATCATACTCCAATTTGGAAAAAGAATAACCCTTATAGCAGCAGCGCTTCTCAGATAGTTTCTGCCCCATGAATTCGACTTCTGCACTGCTTCTTTCCGCCAGCACTCTTTGCACCTGCCGAATTCTTACCCCTAAGGTTCGTGTATGTATCATTATCAGATCCAGAAGTTTTTGATAATTACTTTCATCTGCCATTACAGAGAGGCGATACCCGGGGCGTCCCTTTTTCATGAATATAGGACTGAAAGAGACATCCAAAGCACCCTGCTCTGTAAGCAAGCCTGCTACATGCCCCATTATTTCACCAGAGATATGATCCATATCGGTCTCCAGCAGAGTTATCGTATCCGTTAAGTATCCCTTATCAGAATCGCTCTCCAGAATAAAGGCGCGCAATATGTTCGGATGATTCTCAAAAACTTTTGTACCACAACCGTATCCGCATTTAATCACACGTCCTTCCATACCACTAAGGACCTGCTTTCCCAAAGCGGTCAACAATGCAGCCCCGGTTGGAGTACATAGTTCTGTAGGGATATCCAACGTCCTGATACGAAAGCCTTGTATCATCTGGGCAGTTGCAGGAACTGGCACCGGCATGACTCCGTGCTCACCTTTTATACTCCCATAACCTTCTGTTATTGTCGAAAAAAGTACCTGATCCACATTGAGGAATTCCAGTGCCAGAGAAACACCCAAAACATCTATGATTGTATCTACCGCTCCGATCTCATGAAAATGAACCTGTTCTTTTTCAATTCCATGAACAGCAGACTCTGCAGTAGCCAATCTGTCCAACACCCGTTCACAACGATCAAAAACCCGTTGAGTAAAAGACCCCCGCTTTATTATTTCCAGGATTTCTCCTAAATGACGGTAATGGGTGGCTTTTTGCCATTGTGGTGTGATATAAGTGCAACTGATGATACCATTGCGATTCACTTTTTCAATGCCAATACGGATCTCACCTATCCCAAGCCGGTTTAATTGCTGTTCCAGAAGCTCTACCGGAAAACCAAGGCTGATAAGTGATGAAAGAATCATGTCACCACTTGCACCACAAACAAGATCAAAGTAAACTGTTTTCATAAGATCCCACTTTGAAAAAAAGTTTTATCTCTATTGGACTTTTTCGTAATTTCATCATGATACTGCAATCCAGTCAGCTTATGCTAAAATACTGACTTGTAACCAGGTTTATTTAAAATTTCAGGTAATATACAATAAAGATTTCGGATCTGAAGCAAAACAAAAGCAGGAGTAAAACGTAACCGAATATGCCAGTTTCAGGTAGAATCATAGAAGAGCAAAAGTCCTTTTTTATCGTGAGCACCGAGTTTGGAAATGTCCGCTGCACAATTCGCGGAGCCCTTAAAAAAAACAAAACAAAACTCTGTGCAGGCGACCTGGTTGAGCTTGATTTAATAAACGAAACACCTCCTGAAGGTGTGATTACTACCCTTTGTAACCGAATCAGCCTGTTGAAAAGACCTGCAGTAGCAAATCTCTCCCAAGTCTTCATAATTACAACCATAAAAACTCCACCGCTGGATCTGGAATCTCTGGACCGATTCCTCTTCTCAGCAAAGGTCTACAATCTGGAACCAGTCATTGTATTCAACAAAATCGATCTACTGGAAGCCCAGGATCTGATTTACTTGAAAGAGATCGAAGATGTGTATAAAAAAATAGGCTATCATATAATAGAAACCTCTGCATCCACCGGCCTGGGAGTAAACAATATTCTTCAGCTCTGCGCAGACAAGATCTCTGCCTTTGCAGGACTTTCTGGTGTGGGAAAGAGTTCCCTTTTATCCCTGCTTTTTCCTGACAAAACTATCAAAATCGGAGAGGTTTCAGGCGCAAATGGCAGGGGGACTCACACTACTACCAACGTATCTCTGTATCCATTAAAACAGGGGGGCTACATTGCCGATACACCCGGGCTTTCATTTGTAGATATACCAACCATACCGGAAACAGAAGTGATTCATCACTTTCCCGAACTTGCCTGCAGAATAGGAGAATGCAGATTCAATGATTGCATTCACGATGGAGAGCCGGGATGCGCCATTCAATCACTGCTGGAGCAAAATCAGATAGCACCAAGCCGCCACCGAAATTATCTCAAAATTTACAAACAGATGAAAGACCAAAGAAGACAATACCGGTGACCGGGAATATTTTTTGTTATTTATCTGATAACTACTCAGAAATTATCAGAAGATGAATTGCCAATGGGATCTTTGCAAATGTTTCATACCCTGTAATCGCCCCCCCCTTATGGCCCGGGTCGGCATCCCTGGTCACTGGTGGAAGTGGCAGTCACTGCATCCCATCCGGTGACCAAAAAGAATTTTTAACCTAAAATCCGCAGTTGAATGCAGCGCATATGCGTAACCTAATGAGCGCTAAGCCATTCACGCAATTTGGCCTTATCATGTTGTCACTTCCGTTCTTAAGCGTATGGTATCCGGTGCAATAGCACCGTTTTTTTTTACCGCTTTGTCACTTCCGTTCTTAAGCGTATGGTATCCGGTGCAATAGCACCGTTTTTTTTTACCGCTTTGTCACTTCCGTTCTTTAAGCGTATGGTATCCG
>CAYPMS010000083.1:5110-15927 GCA_964411655.1 uncultured Fibrobacter sp. | reverse complement strand
ATTGATCAGGGTCAAATCCAACCCGTAAATGAGAACTGAATAGTTCTCATTTTTTTAGCAGTTCTGGTATTTTTACAAAAGGCAGCTCAAAACAAATATTTGAGTTTTCGTTTATTTGATTAAATATTATTTTTTTGGTTTCTTCGATTTTTTTCTATTCCTGTTACTTTTCTGATTTCCCGAAAAATTGATTTACTAAAAAGTATTCTGGTAAGATTCTTTTTTTCTGATCATTTTTTTGGTATAAAGGCCGGATAGTCAGTATAACAGTCGGTGGCATCTGGTTTGCGTTTTTTAATCTTATAGATGGCGAATTATATCCTGGATATTCTGCTTTTACTTCGTAGATCTCCCCCTGTTGTGAGGAGTATTAATGCAATATTTTCTTCAAAATGCAATTCCTTTTTTTTTGATCATCATAACTTTGGGAGTTGTCTCAATTTTTAGTGTTGCTCCTTTTAGTCCGCTTTTTTATTCCTTGAGCATAAGTATATTGTTACTGGTCCTTTTCTCATTTTTAGCCATAAGAAATCGCCTGAAAGGAAGATATGGGGGAAAACCAGCAGTAGAAACTGTAGAGGAAACAGCATCAGTTGACGCTCTGGATGAATCCGCAAAAAGAGAATTCACCGAAGTAACTGAGTCAACAGAAGAGCAGAATTTGCCAAAATTAACCCCTTCTGGAATCCACAATCAACAAATCATTCAATCTGTTCTCACAGAGATTCACTCAGAACACAATAGCTGTAAACTCCGATCTTTAATCATCAAAAATGCAGTGCTTCTGTGTGGTGCTCATGGAGGTAAACTCAGCATATTTGATTCCCAGGGATCTGACCACTCCTATTTTTATTCGCCATTGTCACTGGATCTTCCCTCAAATTGCCAATCGATCGTGGATTCTGTAGCAATCAATAAAATAGCAGTTATAACAAACTTTTCTGATATTAGAAGTCGACAAAATTTCTATATTTTAGCTACTCCCCTGCTCAGAGAGAACTTGAGTATGGGAGTTATTATCCTGGTAAATAAGACTACACAGTTTTGCGAAACGGATCTGGTTAATCTCAATCTTTTCGCTTCTCAGGCTGCTTTAGCCATTCATAACGCCAGATTATATGAAAAAGCCATTCTCCAGTCTCAAACCGATTCACTCACCGGTCTTTACAATCACCGCCATTTCTTTGAACTTGCCAAAAGGGAAATCAGCAGAGCTCAGCGTTATAAACACTCGCTGACCGTAGCGATGGTAGACATCGATCATTTTAAATGTATTAATGACACTTTCGGTCATCCTGCTGGTGATCAGGTTTTGATTGCCATTGCAAATGTATGCCGTAAACTTTTCCGAAATATCGATATAGTAGGAAGATATGGTGGAGAGGAGTTTTCCATTCTGCTTCCAGAGACACCCATAGAAACAGCAACCGAAGTTGCAGAACGCTTCAGATATACCATCGAAAAAACAGCCATTTCCTATCACCGTCGTCACTTTTCGGTAACTGTCAGCCTTGGACTGGCAGCACTGCGAAACGATTGTACTTCTCTTACCCGCCTGATTGAGCGTGCAGATACCGCTCTTTATCACGCCAAAGCACAAGGAAGAAACCGCGTCACCCTGTGGAAAGCATCTATGTGTTATGTGGGTGCTATGAAATATCCAAGGACATTTCTTCGGTTTTAAACGCTTTGGCATTCTAAAAATCAGAAGAACTGATAAGACCGAATCTCTTTCACTTATGAAATTTCTTTTAATTTCTTATTTCGAAAGGTATTTTTCCCCTTAGCTGTTTAAGCAGCTTACATCTGTGAATGTTTTAAAATCTCAATTTAAAAGGAACTGAAATTGATGGAAAAAATCCGAAAGATGTGGAAAGAGCATCCATTAGCTTTTATTTTAGCCTCTTCAGTCTTTTTTCGCATTATTGCAGTATTGTTTGCAAAAGGCTATGGAATGCATGATGACCACTTTTTGGTTCTGGAATGGGCAAAGGATATGATGGATGGCATTAAGCCAGACAGAAGTAATCCAGCAGGTCACAGTCTGGTTTATCCAGGACTTCATTACCTGGTTTTGGTGTTATTTAAAAAACTAAATCTCTATAAACCCGATTTCCTCATGTACGTATTTCGCTTTCTGCATGCGGCACTGTCGATGGTAACTGTCTACTATGGATACAAAATTGTCCTTTTTCGCTATGGCAAAAAAATGGCTGCTGAAGCTGGCTTGCTGATGGCCATATTCTGGATATTCCCTTTTATGAGCGTAAGAAACCTTATTGAGATGGTTTGTATTCCATTTACCATAGTAGCAGCTTATAATCTGGTTAAGTATGAGGAACAAAAGAAGTCAGTACAGACATTTATTGCAGGATTGTTTCTTGGCCTGGCTTTTACCTTCAGATACCAGACGAACCTTTTTATAATTGGATTTGTAGGTTTGCTGCTTTTCCGTAAGGATTTTCGTGCTACAGTTTTTTTGTCGTGTGGCTTTCTCGTTTCATCTTTTCTTATTCAGGGATTAACCGACTGGATCGCTTATGGGTATCCTTATGCATCATTTATCAGCTATTTCTTTTATAACTCATCTCATTACACTGAGTATACCACCGGACCATGGTATGTTTACATTTTTACAATAATGGGAATTCTGCTTCCCCCAACAAGCTTGCTTATCATGTTTGGTTTCTTACGCCAATGGAAAAAATGGTCCATTCTATTCTGGCCAACTCTCATTTTTCTGGTATTTCATTCCATTTACCCCAATAAACAGGAACGTTTTATTCTTCCGGCACTCCCGTTTTTCATCATTATCGGAATCGTGGGATGGAGAGAATTTGCATCAAATTCGGCCTTTTGGATCAGGCATAACAAAATACATGACGGATTATGGAAATGGTTCTGGGCGGTAAACACTATACTTTTACTGTTAGCGTCTACAACCTACTCAAAACGGGCCAGAGTTGAGGTAATGAAATATTTCTATGGAAGAAATGATGTTTCAGCCATCTTGCTGGAAACATCTGATGCAGGAATACCTTATCTTCCTACTTTTTATATGGACAACGAAGTTCCCATATATACGATGACCAGGTATGCAAGCGTTGATTCAATAAAATCAGAACTTGAAAAAGCAACTAAGCCTAATTATCTGGTGATGATGAACAATAAGAGAATGGAAGAGCGTTTTGAGCGTATAGACCAGCTCTTCCCCAAACGTGAAAAAGTGGCTGTAATTTCTCCAAGTCTTGTGGACCAGCTTCTTTATTTTCTTAACCCCAGACACAACATCAATCAGCAATGCATAATATACAAAGTTAACTGAAAGCTGAATGGAAAAGCTTATTTACTCTGGTCCCTGTTTCCCTGGATAAATAAGTTTTTCCCATGTATCTTTGCAGATCGAACCCAGTTTACTGATAAGTTCAACTGCTTTCTGTGCATCCTCCAGGATAATTCTTACCTCCAGACGGTTCTTCTCGAATGTATCAGATACATTGAAATGTATTCTTGCCTGATCAGGATTGATCTTATTAACCATACCTGACCACTTCTGCTTCAAAGCTGCAAGATCAGGGAAGCGTTTCTTAAAAATCAAATCTCTGATTTTCTGTGCTTTCTGAGGCTGGTTAATAGAATCGTTTTCCAAAATTTCTGTAATTTGGCTTTCCTTCAGAATAGCACAGACAGTTTTTGTTTCTGCAAATGCGATTTCCGGCAACCATTCAACAAGTTCCCTCTGCTGCTGCCGGGACAGGTTCACCCTTGAGAAAAAATCCAAACAGGCATCGCAGTCATCTTTACTCATCGCTTTTAAATCAGACACGACTGCTGGATCAGCAATCCCATTTTCAACAGCATCCATAATGTTAATAGGACATTCCGATAATCGCTCCAGTTCAAATCTCTCCCGGTCGGAGATTCCAAGCTCTGAGACGAAACTTCTGTATTCATCATCGGTCAAATTGTCTCTTAACCATTTTGTAAAGAGCATTTTCTCTCTCAGTACAAGCATACGACCACGATTTAATAGAATTCTAAGCATAGAGGAGCTGAAATCGTCACAATCATTAATTACAACAAAGGTGGTTTCCTTGATTTTTTTTCTTCGCAACAGAACCAGTCGTTTACATCCATCTATCACCAGATACCTGTGCGCTTTTTCACGTACAATAATCGGTGGAATGACTCCGCAGTACTGTTCCTTTACTGTTATTTCAGGATCAAACAGAGAATCCGGAAAATCTACATTCTCAACTAATAATCTGGAACAGACCAGGGTTCCTTCACCAATTTCAGCGTGAAATTTCTGCAATATGCCTGTATTTTTCATACAACGATTCGTTTCCTCTTTTCAGATAACCATTGGCTACAATAAGTGCCTTTTTTGAAAGTACACTTCTTAAGAGTTTGATCTGAATATCATTCAGATGATTGCTTCTTAACAGATCCAGCATGCTTCTGATCCGAAATCTGTCCAGCCCCATCATTAAGCTTGACAACTGATCACTATGTCCTCCATATCGTTTCAAAAGATATTGATCAAGCAATCCGATCTGCTTTTGACAGGTAATTCGCAACCAAAGATCATAATCCTCGCATACAGGGAATGTCTCATTAAATCCACCTGTGGTCTCAAATAAAGATCTTTTAAGCAGAACCGAAGAAGGGGTAATCATGCACCGCTGGAGACTTGCGGCAAACAGGTCTCCCTGGAATTTCTGATGGGTCATTGGGGGGTTTACCTGTTTTCCATTTCTGATCCAGATTTCTTTAGTCTGCATAATTTCAAATTCAGGATTCTCTCTACACCACCCTATCTGCTTTTCCAGTTTCTGAGCAAACCACTCATCATCAGAATCAAGAAAAGCTATCCATTCTCCTGAAGACTTTTTTACCCCGATATTTCGTGCTTTCGAAACTCCACTATTTTTTTCCAACCGGATAAATGTGATTTTGCGATCATTCAAAATAGACAAATTCTGTGTTCCATCATCAGAACCATCATCTACAATAAACAGTTCAAAATCTTTAAAGCTCTGTTTCAAAACCGATTGAATAGCTCTTTCCAGGAGTTTCTTTCGGTTGAAAACAGGAATAATGATCGAAACCAGAGGCATAGAAATAAACCTTTTTTCATGGTTTAAAATAACTGTTTTCAGAATCGGAATAAAGCTCCTGGACAATTTCTGTGATTATCCAGGTATATGAACTTGCTGCAAATAAAAAGGCCATCTACCTTTAAATAGGCAGATGGCCAGAAAGGAGGAAATAATTCTATGTTATTTTAAAATAAATTTACTAACCTGATTACCGGTATTGCTCTTTAATCTGGCAAGATATGTTCCACGAGCCACAGTTATTCCCCTTGAATCTTTTCCATCCCAGAGTACCTTTTCAGATACATTCAGCACACGAATGAGGCTTCCATTTAGATTGTAAACAGCTATCCTCCCCTGAATGTTTTTACCAGTCTGAAATGTTACCCTCCCATTGCCATTTAGGATAGTAAAACAGACCCGCTCTTGAACTCTTGTCTCATTTTTGTGAATAACTGGGGTCCAGGATGCATCATGAAAGCTTATATTGTCAATAGAAACACTGGCACGCGAGCCTCCGATATGAAATTCGATCTTTGCAATTGCATCCATGGTCGGAACCAGATCTAATTTTATCCTGTTCATCATAGTAGGTACAATAAACGTAGTATCCAGAAAAAGCAATGAATCATCACCGATTACTTTTACCCGCATATCCCTGGTACCGTTTGCAAACACATCGAATGAGAGAGTGTAGGCTTTCTTACCCTGAACATTCATTTCTCCCTGACTTAGAATTATGGAATTCAGTGAATCCCCAGGGCTTTCGATATCTACACTGTAAATTCCATCATTAACTTCTGCACCGCCACGGGCCTGATTGAAAGCCGTATGCCATCCGGCAGTACCATTTGAGAAATTACCATTTGAAACCAGTTCTCCTACCTTTATCGGTACACCGAACTTATTGATCTCAAAGAAAGCACTGGTCCCTATTACCGAATCAGTTTCTGCATTTTTTATTCTAATTTTGCAATTTTTTGAACTTTGAGCGGGAACAATCCACAGATAAGCCTGAAGATTTTCGATACTGTCAACTATTGAATTCCACGTCAAACCGCTGTCCAATGAGTATTCCAGATCAATCAGAGATACCGGTTCATTGATCCACTGAATGTTAAACTCGGAACCAGCTTTGAGAACCGAACCAGCATAAGGCCTGGTAATCAGACATTTTCCATTTTCCACCTCGATCAGACTGACATTATCCAGATAAACTGTACCTTCTTCACTACCACAGTTAAACTCCAAACGAACTTCACTCAGTTTATAACCGGATTCGATTTTAGCTGGATCCACATATAAATAAATGATATAAGGTTCTTTTTTTATACCGATCTGACAAAGCTGAGGGCCTCCGATTGCAGATCTGTATGGAGAGTCCTGCTCGCCTAAGTTGACATAAATGTTTCTTGCACTTGATGAATACGCATCAAACTGAAGTTTATAGGTTTTTCCGGTTGCGATAGTGAGATTTCTCTGTTCGAGCTGAGCCTGCCAGGGTTCATTTCCAGCAGTATCCACTTTTATCACATACTGTTCATTCTGTATACTTCCCTTTGCTTTAGCCGGCGAATATGCATTAAAAACCCAATCAGTTGAGTCCAGGAAATCTCCGTTCTTTAACATTTCCCCATCCTCAACGGCACTGGCTTCCACAATTTTGAACGAATCGCTGGTATCTGCAATTTTACCATCGGTGCTGCTGACTAAAATTTTGCATGAACTCCCGAAAACTGCAGATGGAACTTTCCACCAGAAAGATTTCTGATTTATAGCTTCCTGGGTAATTATTTTCCATGTTTTACCATTGTCAATTGAGTATTGGATCTTTACACTTTTCAGTGTTCCGCTGTTTATCCAGGTAATCTTATATTCATTTCCAGTGATCCAACGATCTTTTGCAGAAGGACTGACAACGCGAATTACCGGAACATTTTTTTTAACCAGAAAAACACTATCCAGTGCAATGTTGGTAGGTCCATCAAATCCGCCCATATTAATCTGAAGGGTGGCTGGACCTTGCAGTTTTTCTACAAAAAAATCAACGGAAAGTTTTTTGGAAGTGGCATTGGTACTTAGCTTTGCGGTACTATCGGTCAAAATCAGATCATTGGAGCGGACAACAGCCTTGATCGTACCCTGACGAGAAGAACTGGCCAAAAAACTAAGTGTATAGCCTTCCCATTCCTCTAATTGAATTCCAGTTTGAGACAATTGTGGTGCATCCTCTGATTGGGCTGTCTGGGTTATCTCTATCTTGCATTTCCGTGAAATAATATTCCCCTTACTGTCTTGCATTGTCTGAAAACTTCGGGTGGCAGTGGCACCGTTAGTATTGAAGACCCACACATTAGAATTGGTATCAAGAAAGCATCCGTTCTGGATAAGATTTTGCTGCGCTGGCAGATTAAAAGCCAGCAGGGAAGTAACTGCTGCAGAATAAAAAAAACGTTTCATAAAACCCCCTGTGGTGAGGAAAAAGGAGTGCACTGGTAATGTTTTTATCTATATCAGATGATTCTTTTATGTGGCGACTCGCTTCACTCCCTACTGCTTACAAGGTCAACAGCTTTACCCTGAAGTGCAAGTTACTTAAACCCAGGTAGCTGACTATCAGCTTCTAACCTGTAATTTCAAGCTGCAGACCCGATAATCCTAAAGGCGCTGTGCGACTCATCACAAAAACACATCTGATAAGATCTGTTTTTTTTGTTGAAAAAAAAAAGTGACTATAATATAATTCCGCATTTTCATCAGAAGAAGAATGTCGGGAGAATAAAAGAATTAATTTAGGTTAATTAAAGCGTTTTTTTGTTTAATTCATCTCATTAATCTTATAAATCTTTTTTTCTGTAATAATTTATCCTTTCACATGTCCTTATAAACTGTTTATCAACAGAGTAATTTTACTCCATTGAAAAAACATTTGGAACATGTAATCGATATTTAACTCTCTGGATAATAATATTTTAGTACTTCCAGTTTTCCCATTTTTCAGGTATCCGCCCTCATCCCAAGCAAATTACACTGGCCTTTATTTTGATATTCTTCACCTTTGTATACCTTTCTAAAAAGCATTTCAGCTTTTTTCGATTTTTTCTAATAGCCACTATTAAACTTAAAAGGATGTAACATGAAAAAAATTCTTTTCCTGACATGTCTGTTATTTGGCTTATCTGTATATGGAGACAGGCCGGTACGATTTGAGAACAGATATAAGAGGCAAATCCATTTGATGAATAACGAAACTTTTGGCTTTTTTATATCTGAATTAAAAAACACATGGCCAAATGATAAAAAGTACAAGATTTATCTGAAATACCTTACCAAGTACAATCTGACTGTTGATCAATTGGTAAAAATCACCTCTTTAATTACTTTTGATAGCGATAAAATTGAAACTATATCACTTCTGTATCCTGTTGTAATTGATAAGGAGAACAGGATAGAACTGTTAAATACTGTAAACGACAAGGATGCATTGATAAAAATACTGAAATAACATTAAAACCTGTTTCTTTCTCTTATCTTGAAGAATATCTGCAGATGCTATTCGCTGAAAGCCGTCCCTTTTGTGTTTTCCATTTGGCAAACACAGCAGCAATCGCCCTGTTTTACAGCAACTAACTTTTTTTATAAGGGACTGCATCTTATTTGGTAATTGAGAGTCAGTTTGCAAATTGTAGCTTACTCAATAGTTGAAAATCAGCAAATCGTTTTTAACCACCGATCATTACCGAGTGATCACGATTTTTGAAGTGAACAGCATGCTCTCCATACTGCTGATTTTTACAATGTAATATCCATTGGACAGATCTGAAAAATCATGATTGCTATAATGGATGTTACCAGTGCTTGTTTTTATAATTACAGTTCTTAGAAGATTTCCTCTTAAATCATAAAGCCTTAAATACGCCTGGTTTGCCGGTGCAATGAATCTGACACTAAAAGTAGAGTTTCTGATTTTGACATTCACAAAGGAATTTGGTAGTGTTTTTCCCTTATTAAAAAAAGCTGATGGATCATATAATAATACCTCAACATTATCGATATTCACTGCTTCAGTGGAACTACCGGCATTGAAACCGATTCGCCCATTGACATCAGTAGGATGTGTCATTGTGAAGGTAAAACTGTAAGTATTTTTTTCTGTAGTTAGTTCAACTTGTTGCAGCTCTGGCAAATAGCTTGTCCATGGATCATTAGCCATCTCCACATTTACTTCAAGATTTCTGTTCGAGGCCGCATAAGCATCAAATTTCACTTTATATTTTTTTCCTTTTTCCAGAAAAAGGCCAGATTGGACCAGCTGTATATCGTGGTTTGCAGTACCAATGCTTTTTATGTCAAAATTATATTCGCCGTTAATAACTTTTCCGCTTGCTTCTCCACCCCAAACATTGAGAGTCCAGTTGCTGGTTCCTGATCTAAAATCGCCATTAAGCACGTAGTTTCCCTTATCATCCGGATTGCGGCTAAAAACTGCATCTATCTTTTTATCTGAGTCCATAACAATTTTGAGTGGATTATCTTTTTTATTGACTCCCTCAACACTCCAGTTTTCGAATTTCCACCCCTGAGAAGGTACTGCAGTAATTGTAACTTCAGTACCTTCTTCGTAACCGGGGTTATTGGGGTCAGGAGTTACAGAACCCTTCCCTGTTATGTTTAAAGACAATCTATGCCCAGAGAGTCCGCCAACAGAATAATTTTTGAAAAAGGCCCATATTTCCTCACTCTCATTAACATTAGAACCATTGTAATCTGTTGCATACCAATGGCCCATACCATCGATTGTAATCACTACAATCTCGGAGGTCGCCCCATTGCTTTCACAAAGTCTCCAACGCTCCATGTAGGTCTTCGATCCGGCTTTTGAGGATGGGTATGGTCTTGTTACCTCTGGCTCTGAAGGACACCCGTATTCAGTAATTTTGTTTTTAAGAAATGAATGAAGTCCACTATATCCAACAACATCATCGGCAGTACCATGAATATGAATAATCGGTACCGGACGAGAGTTATTACATTTGGGGGCACCCCACAAAGGATATCCGGATGTGGGGCCGATTGCTGCAATTTTCTCAGGGATATTGCATGCCAAGTGGTAACTCATCATTCCCCCCATAGACCAACCAGTAGCATAAACTCTGCTGCGATCAACATCATACCTTTTGACCATCGTGTCAATAATTGCTTCTATAAATTTAATGTCCCTGTCACCAGAGATATCCCATGCACCATCAATACCATTGGGATATACAACCACAAATTTTTCGCGTTCTGCAATCTGATCAAACTTCGTGCTTTCCTGGTGCCCCTTATGCCACCCGTTCATTCCATGCATTACGATAACAAGCGCAGGTTTGTTTAACCCCGAAGGGGCAGTAACAATAATGTCACGCTTAACTCCGCCAACACTAATTTTCCAATCTTCAGAGGCAGATATGGTATGCTGAAAAAAAATCAAGCATACAATTAAAAACAGAACACCACGCATAAATTTCTCCAAATTTACCAAAATACCTTATCATTATTATTTAGCAGCTTTCTTTTCACTGTCAAATTTCAGATTAAGTTCCAAAATCTTCCATTTCCGGATCTTAATATCGCATCTGCAAATTTTAAACTGCCTCTGACTGTTATTTTTGCCACAATATGAATCCTTTTTACCTGGCAATAAACCTATTCCAGTTATCTGCCACTCAGAACAAC
>CAYPMS010000083.1:0-5010 GCA_964411655.1 uncultured Fibrobacter sp. | reverse complement strand
GAATCCTTTTTACCTGGCAATAAACCTATTCCAGTTATCTGCCACTCAGAACAACACCCGATTTAAGCACTTTACTTCCGTTATCTACTCTAACGATGTAATAACCTTTTGAAATACCTGTTGTGTTAATAGAGTAATTCTGATCAGATCCGGAATGCGATTTTACTTCAGCAAAACGAATCAGATTACCCTTAAGATCATAGATTTTGATATTTGCGCTGCTTTTTTCCGCAAAATCAAAAGCAACTGTCAGTAAAGACCCTTTTTGTTGAATCTTAATTTTTTCTATTTTCTTTTTATGAACTGGTTCGATAACCGAGACTGGTTCAATTTCATAAAGTGACACATTGTCGATAAATACTGTAGGGGTATTCAGCCCAACACTGAATTCTATTCTGGAATTTTCATATGTTGGATTTTCCATGATAAAATCAAAGCTGAATGTCTGTTTTGACGTCGTCAGGTTAACTTCAGCTTCACCATTAAAAACCTTAGTTAAAAAACCAGTCCAAGGTTCTTCAGGCATTCCGACATTCACAGTCAGAGGACGTGGTGCTGATGCATATGCATCAAATACTACACGGTAGGCTTTATTCTTTTCCAGCAGTATGCCTGGCTGAACCACCTGAATATCATAATGGTTATCAGCTACACTGGCAACAGTAAGGGAATATTCACCATTTACAACAGAACCAGAACCACTTCCACTCCAGTTATTAAATGTCCAATAATCGGATCCTGATGAAAACGTTCCGTTAAGCACCAGATCCTCTTTGCCGTCTTTTGTCAGAAAATTGGCAGTAACCGTTTTTATTGAATTCATTGTTATTTCTAATGGATTCTGATTTCCACTTGCATCACCACTCCAACTGTCAAAAATCCATCCTTCTGCAGGAGATGCGGTTAATGTCACCTTTGTGTCCTTTTCAAAGGAACTTTCCTGCGGATTGAGACTAACCGTTCCACGGCCTCTGGTAACTACATTCAGTCTGTATTTTCTCTCTCCCCCATTAAGCAGGTTGGGATAATCATTTGGTGGATTTGGATTTTCTTTTATAAACTCCTTAAGCCAGACCAAAGCCGGACGTTCCTGGCCATTTCTGATCAGTCCAGTTCCCTCAACCCATGTTGATCCATAGATGTAACCCCAAATAGTAATACCCGCAACCCCGGGATGATTCCACATAACCGGGATGTGAGCCTTGTAATTATCCAATTGAGCCTGATCGTTTGTTTCACCGATGTCGTATTCACTTATGAGCATTGGCAGCTTGATCGCCTTGTATATATCGTCAAGACGAGACTTGAGAGTTGCTGCCGAGGTCCCCTTCAACCCATGTGCCTGAAATCCCACTGCATCAATAGGAGCACCTGCAGCAACGAGCTTTGGTATAATGCTCTTTATCCAATTAATCTCATTAGACCACTCCAGAGTATTGTAATCGTTATAGATAAGAACCGCATTCGGCCAACGTTCCCGTGCCATTTTGAATGAGTTTACTATCCAGTCGAATCCTGTTGCTCCAGTGCCACCAAGGGCATCCCTGAAAGGAACCGGAGCGTGTTTGCCGGCATTCCAGTTATTGGGATCTGACATATATGCTTCATTAACCACATCTATCATTTGTACATCAGGATACCTCTGAGCCGCTGCATCAAACCATTCAATAATCTCTTCCCGCTGCTCGCTGGTAGAAAGGCCATTCATCCATGAAGGATACTGGGAGCCCCAGATAAGAGTATGAAATTTCCAGGGAATATTTTTCTCTTTTGCATATTTGGCGATTGCGTCTGCACTACCCCAATTCATCCTGTCACGAGTTCCCTCTACTGATGCCCACTTATGCTCATTCTCACCAGTAATCTGATTCCAGTATGTGATAAAATCAGATCTTACCTGAAAGCCCGTTGTAATATTTCCAAGAAATTTCCCAGCCCCATTTGCAATTTGGGCGTGAGAATATGTTTTAAGCAGAAGTACTGCAGTCAAAGCAATAACCGGAATGGAAATTTTATTCAGCTTTACACCCATGATACACCCCCAGATTCCTGTCTGTCTGGAATATTACCAACAGCCATTAATCGATCGAAATTACCTGTTAAACAAACTCTTTCTTTTAATTTAAGGTGTACTAAACTGGATTGTTATGAATTTGAGGCAGGGAAGTCAAAAAAGTGTTCCAGAATCCGGAACACTTAGATTTTGACCGGTTGAAATAGCAATTGAATAATGTCTGTTCGCAAAGTCATCTAACTTTGAAACTCGGAACCCCAACAGGCCCGAACCGAAAGAAATGTTAAAAACCTATAACAATATGACATACTACAGATAAGCCCCTCTGCAGCAAGTTTCAGAAAAGAGACTTTTGGATAGATACGAATTACAGAACATCACACAGTTTCGTATTTGTGATTTACTATAATTTAAGTAATTTTTAGTACATCTATCATGTTATTTGATTATTACAAGTTCGTCATTACATTTCTGGTTCTTAAAACACAATTTAATATATTCCGAAGAATGCGCTTTGTATGAGATCCAGCACTCATCCAGTGCTCCCTCCCATTGATATCCGCCATCTGCTTCCGATCCGATCCTCAAAGGCAACGAATTCATTATACTGCCGATATTCTTAATATTGCCACCTGAAGGAAGTGCACTTACATCTGTTCCATCGTTATAAATCCGGCAATTGGCATTATTTGACCTGTCAATAACTGCTGCCACATGATGCCAGGAGGAATCCGTAATATGTGTATTTGACGATAAGACAAAAGACCCGGTTTCCCCCCATAAAACCGTATCTGTTGCCAGATATATCTGCAAAGCACCATCACCGTCCAACTGAAAAAGCCATCCATACCCAGAGTTTGGAAGACCACCTTTACTCTTCGACATGATCGTTTGTATCTTGTTTTCACCATACTTTTTTATCCATGCAGAAACCGTAAAACTAAATGTATCAGTATTACATACATTTCCCATGTCACTATAATCTCCGGATCCTCTGAAAAACTGGCCGAAACCGACATTTCCTCTGGTAAGTTCCTGACTTCCCTGTTTTAACCCGTGATATCCGTTGGCCGTAGCATCCTTAACTATCTCTTCACTGTCATCCAGGTGCCACACACCCTGATATCCTGCATCAGTATCAAATACAGTAACCCCATCTGAACCACCATCGGCAAAAGCATCACCCCAGTACATTGCTATAAATTGAGTACTGTCATTTCCATATACAGTATCCACTTTTACCCATATGTCTGCCTCACTTTTTTCAAGATCCCACATTTCTATTTCGAAAGGCAATGTTGTTCCATCCGCTTTTTTAAACCTCAGATCACTACCGTCCTCTTTGGTCTTGCTGAAATCAAAGTTGTTTGCCCGTAAACGAAGAAGGACAGGAAAATCTGTAACCATCCCGGAAATATCAGCACCAGTGGCTGATGTATTGAGGAAAATCTTTCTGGAGTACATCTGTCTGGAGTTTTCAATGACAGTTGTAACCTGAGATTCTACATTTACATTTTCCGAAATGCTCTGCAAATCACCAGACTCGTTCTTTTTATAATAAAGGCTCCGGATAATCTGAGCTGGTACCGAATCGATTATTGCGCATCCGTTTTCTACATAAGAATGGTAAGAAGTCCCTGGTATAAAAACATATCCGCTTTTATCAACAGAACTATCATTTAGTAGAATTTTGATGCTGCCGGTGTTACGAAGCTCAGCCAAATCTACAAATGTCGAATCTCCCTCCGAGATCTCTATATCCGAAACAACAGTTCTGGTTTGAAAGGACAGATTAACCGCATGTAAAGTATATCTGGTAACGTTTGATGAAGTTAGCAATATTGAGTAATTTCCATTGCTGTCAGTTGTATCAATTCCCGGCAAAAACCCATAATCATTAACCGGATCATAATCAGAAGGATACAATGTAACCACTGTTTCTCCGGCAGGCTTACCATCCCGGTGTACTACCTGGCCAATTACAGTTTCGGAACCTGTGCCAACTCCGGTGACCTGCTTAGATGAGCACCGAAAAAATGCCCACAAAAAGCAAAAAAGTGCAATTACTGATGTCTCTCTGATTGATATCTTCATATTGCGTTACCTGCTCTTTCCGGGATCAGTCAGAGGAAATATTTGACAGTTAAGCTGGTAGAGGCATTCAGGATTAAGATCTTTTTCCGCCAGACTGAGTACTTTTTTCCGGAACACTGCCGCCTCTTCCTTAATTAAGTCTTTAGTTTTTTTCGATATACTGAGTGTAATAGTAGACATGTCGATCTGATTGTCCGCAAAGCGTTCATAAGCTTCGGATGAAAGGGTTAAAAATTCTTTTTGCAAATTAATTATGTTGGATTTCTGGACCAGACGATTGTTATTCAAAGTACCAGTTGTTATGATCTGTTCACAGGGTTCAAAGAACCCATTTTCTTTTTTCCGAATCATTCCAAGCCGCTCCAGAGTTTCAACAGCCTTCTGCGCCTGTTCGGTAGTGATAGCAGGAGTAAGCAGGTTGGCAAGTGAATTATAATCACTCCCATCGAACGAATAAAACGATAACAGTGCCCGTATTGCGCTGTAATACCATTTGGAATAATATTCATAGCGTGACTCTTCAATTACATGAGCCTTTGACTCGTGACAAGCCATCATCCTTTCCAGATAAAACTTGCGTTCCTTAACCGTGTCTGCATCTGTATAAAAAACCATCGCCTCGAAATACTCGGCCTCCCGTTTATTATGGCCGATTGCCTCGGAAAATTTAGAGATTGCACGCCGTGAAAGTGATTGTTTTCCATCGATAACATCTTTATAAAGACCTATGGATCTTATCTTGGCCTTATTTGCAAAATATCTGAATGAGAAAAAGGAGTTGAGTTCTTTCTGCTCCCTGTAATAATCACTAAGATAAGTTCGATAATCGGTATAATCGAAAATTCTTATTGAAGTTTTTGAACGTGCCATTTTTGTATCCATCCGTTCAGAAAATAATTAAA
>CAYPMS010000082.1:0-15967 GCA_964411655.1 uncultured Fibrobacter sp. | reverse complement strand
CGCTCATTGGGGAAAAGAGGTGTAAGATCATCAAAATTTATCTTTTTCTTACATTCTTCCGGATCCTCGAAATTGACCATCTCAACCCGCAGCAAAGCGAAGTAACGTTCGGAATCTTTTGGGGGACGTACCTGACCTGAAACTGTATCTCCAGTCTTCAGATAAAACCGTTTGATCTGAGAGGGTGAAACATAGATATCGTCAGGACCGCTTAGATAGCTGTTCAAAGGTGAACGGAGGAATCCAAAACCATCAGGCATGATCTCCAGCACACCTTCTGCAAACATTTGCCCGTTTTGAGCAGCTTCTGCCTGCAGAATTTTAAAAATTAGTTCCTGACGACGAAGGTTACGATGTTCACCGACATTATAGGTAGCGGCTAAATCGTTAAGTTCAGTCATCGATTTTGACTTTAGTTCAGCAACATTCATTCAGACACCTCGATTTGAATGGAAATATTTAGGTATATGCTGCAGTTATTTTACTGTTGACCCATTCGGATCATCAATATTTCTCTTCGCAATTTTGTTCTTTGAAAGATATGTATGAAGAGTACTACATGAAGATTTTTCAACCTGTTTTTTCTATCAGAATTCGCAAGCCCTAAATGGATCAGACGAAGCTTTCAATTGAAACCACATTAAAATTGATTTATCAATTGAACTGATGTACTAGCGAGGTCGAAAAGGATTGCAATGGAGCGTTTATTCAACTCCTTACTCATAAAATGATCTACCGCAATTTCAAAGTCAAGTTTTTTTTCGCTCCGATACATTACGTTTATAATAACCTCAAATTGTCACTCTAATACTCTTAAAACCAATCCCTTAAGATATTCTCCCTCCCGATGGGCAATATTTACCGGATGATCGGGCCCGGCCCCAAGAACATGCAAAAGCTGCACCGGACGTCTGGCATCAGCAGCGGCCGCAAATATAATCTGACGAAATAAATTCGGATCTATTGCATTAGAGCAAGAAAATGTAAAAATTATACCTCCAGCCATGATTTTCTTGATGGCTAACAGATTTATATCTTTATATCCCCTTGAAGCTCTTTGAACCTCTCCAGGATGTCTGGCAAACTTCGGAGGATCCAAAACAATCAGATCATACTGTTCTTCTGTCTCCCTCAGGAACTTAAAAACATCAGCAGTAATAAATCTGACCCGATTCTGCTCAAATCCATTTATCTTTATATTAGTCTGACCCCATAATGTGGCGTTTCTGGAAATATCTACAGCATCAATCTGGCTCGCACCAGCGGCTAAGGCATTAACTGAAAAAGCTGCGGAATAAGAAAAACAATCACAGATTCGCCGCCTGTGTGCGTAACGCCTCAATAGATATCGGTTTGGCCGTTGATCAAAGAAAAAACCGGTTTTCTGCCCACTTTCTATGTCTACTTCAAATTTTAGCCCAAGCTCTGTGAGCTGAACTTTTTCAGGCATTTCACCGTACAATAATCCTTGATTTGCCTGTAAACCCTCTCTGGATCTTGAGTCGGTATCAGAGCGTTCAAAGATAAATTGTGGTTTATAGCGGCTCAATGTTTCAATAATCTCTTTTCTGAAACGCTCCATGCCAGCGGTAAGTATTTGAATAACAAAACCCGGACCATATTTATCAACAACTAACCCTGGAAGAAAATCACCTTCAGAATTAATAAGTCTGCAGCAATCACTTTTTTCATCCAATAATGGATTTCTGTAATCAATAGCTGCATTGATTCGGCTATCAAGCTCTGTAATTGTAAAAGCCTTATCGTTGAAGGACAAGACCCGTACACTTATTGAAGAGAGAGGATTATAATAACCAGAAGCTAAAAAATCTCCTTTGAAAGAATATACCGAACATATATCCCCCGGTTTAACATTCCCTTCTGTTTTCAGAATAGCACCACTGAAAATCCATGGATTTCCCATGGAAACAGACCTCTCTTTACCTCTTTTCAGATGAATCTTAATCATAATATTACTCTTTCTGATGAGGGAAAATATAACTCTCTGCCAACCCGACTTATTAAAAACAATGTAAAAAGTACTGTTAACCCAGATTTTACAATAGTCAGTCTCTGAAATTTATCGGATAATAGCTTATATTACTTACGAAATGTTGCACCTGTATGCAATCACATAATATTTTTAAGGATTAGTATGATTATTTTGTTATTAACAAACCCAGAAAATCAGAGTGGGAGGCCTTTCATGACAAAACTTTTCAATCCACTGTGGGTAACTTTATTAGCAACATCTCTTGTGTTTGTTGGTTGTAAAAAACAAGTCACAACAGTTGCTCCCACACCAGAACCACCACCAGTAGTAGAGGAACCACCACCTCCTCCACCACCACCGCCAGAGCCTGTTGTTGAAGATATTTCAGGTTTGCTTAATGAACTGCTGCAACCGGTTTATTTTGACTTCGATAAATTCGATTTAAAACCTGAAACAATAAACAGATTGGAAAGAATTGCCGGGTTTCTTAGAGAACACAGCAATGTTCGTTTAAGAGCTGAAGGTCATGCAGATGAACGAGGTTCTTCGGAATACAATATGGGGTTAGGTGAAAACCGCGCCAGAGCTGTGAAAAACTATTTAACCTCCTATGGCATTTCTTCAGATCGCATCGATATGACAAGTTACGGTGAAGAAAGACCCGCACAATCTAACTGTGGTAACGATGATAGTTGCCATCAAAACAACAGAAGAGTAGAGTGGCAAGTTGTTTCTCGATAATATTACAAGGTGTGGGTGAAATTGCCCACACCCTTTTCTGATCTAATCCTCGTCTTAAACTGCTTCAATTTACTTCCAATCCCAAATCTGCTTTTGTAATTCAGAAATGACATTTTTATTTTGTGCCCGTTAGTTTTATTTCTTCAATTGTATTCCTGGAAATAATTTCCTAAAAAAAGAATTACCATTTTTAATTTCTTTATCAAAAAACTGGCTAAAAAGGCTGGAATTTGGCTCAGTTTTAATAATTTGTAGAAAAGTTATTTAAAAGGATGCTTGGCATTTTGATTGCTTTATTCTCTTTTTTACAGACCCCCAGATCTGTTACGGGTGGTATGGGTAAACTATAATAATATACTTTTAAAAAGGGATACTAATGTCTCTAATAAGTGAACAGGTTTGTACTACCCGAAATATTGAACTCGCCAGGCATATTATTCTAAATGCAGACACATTTGCCATCTGCGGTCATATCAACCCTGATGGTGATTCCATCGGTTCCATGCTTTCCCTGGGCTTAGGGCTGGAAAATATAGGTAAACAGGTTTATATGCTCTGTAATGATAATCTTCCCAGAAATTACCAGTTTTTACCCGGTGCCAATAAATTGATTAAAACACTGCACCGCCAGGTGGATGTAGCAATTTCTGTGGATTGTGGAAGCAAAGAAATGACAGGCAAAAATGTGGAAGTTTTCGAACGTGCTCGCTGGGTAATCGAAATCGATCACCACCGGTCCAGAACACCCTTTGGCGATGTGTTATTAGTCGATGCTGATGCTGCCTGTGCAGGTGAACTGGTATACGAATTACTCCTCGAACTGGATGTTCCAATTACTTCGGATATAGCGCAGAATATACTCACTTCCCTTTTAGTGGAAACAAATTCCTTCCGTCTCCCGGGAATACGGCCCCGAACTTTCGAGCTTTGTTCAGAACTGCTTAAAAGCGGTGTTGATTTTTACAAACTGGCAGAATCAGTTTATTGGGTAATTTCAAAAGAAACTGCGCTTCTGACGGGTATCAGCTTATCCCGATGCTGCTTCTCCTCTTCAGGAGAGATTGCCTGGTCAGTTCTTACCAGAGCGGATTTCAAAAAAGCAGGAGCATCCGATTCCGATGCCGATTCTGTTTCCGAAAAGATCCGTTCCATCCAGGGAGTTAAAATCGCTATCCTTTTCAGAGAAAAAAATGCCAAGGAGTGGAGAGTCAGTTTACGCTCTAAAGACGGTATCAATCTCACCTCACTTGCAGAACAGTTTGGTGGTGGTGGCCACCTTAGTGCTGCAGGATGCACAATCCCTAAAAAACAGAAATTTCTATGCCTATTACTTAAATCTGCAGAAGAACTATTGAAAAGACACAATTCTTTTAAAGCCCAAACGCCATTAGCTCAAACCGAGCGATTCTCACCTGCTTTACCTGATGAGTGCTCAAAATTACCGGAAGCGCTCTTTTCTCAGGCGATAAAATCCAACGATAATAAATTACAAAACTGGATTGAGGATAAATGCTCAATGCAACAATTCAGAAAATCAGTGCAAAGTAAGTTAGCATCATAAAAAAGAGGAGCAAATATGACCTGGACCGGACTAGAAACTTTCGATACTGCAGTTCAAAAAGCTGATCTTTGGCTAAAGGAAATTATGGAAGAGCTTAACACCGACAGCAGACGTATTGCCTATATGTCATTACGTGCGGTACTCCATACACTGAGAGATCGTCTCTTGCTGGAAGAAGCCGTTGACCTGGGTGCTCAATTACCGCTTTTAATTAAAGGTGTCTATTACGATGAATGGAAACCTTCCAGCACACCAGTTAAAGATCGCCACATCGATGACTTTCTGGCCCGCATAAAAGAAAAATACCGTGCAGATGGCCTGGTCGATATGGAAAAAACCGCGCGTGCGGTCTTTACCGTTCTCAAAAGAAGAATTACTGAAGGCGAAATTAAAGATGTCAAAGGGATGCTGCCAGATGAACTTAAATCTCTATGGGAAAGTTCTTGCTAATAATAATTTCGTGGTACCACCGGCCAAGTCCCGGTGATACCCGATTTATCCTTCTTCATCGATTGTAGCACTCTATACTTTAGCAACAACAATAAACGTGTTCGTTTATGAATGATCAGCACGCTTTAATCATCGTTGACTTCCAAAATGATTTCCTTCCAGGAGGTGCACTTGCTGTTCCGGATGGTGACAAGATTATTCCTGTTCTCAATGAGTACATTTCCCTTTTTATAAATCACCATTTACCGATTATCGCCACTCGCGATTGGCATCCCCGCAAAACCAGACATTTCAAGCAATATGGTGGATTATGGCCTCCGCACTGTATTCAGAATACATGGGGTGCTCAGTTTCACCCTGATCTTCATTTACCATCTGATACAATAATCATCTCTAAAGGCACAGGTGAGGCCCAGGAAGGCTATTCGGGATTTGAAGGTGTTGACCACTCAGGCAAACCATTGATAGACGTGCTTAAAGACAACCAGATTTTCCATCTCTCTATTGGGGGACTCGCTACAGATTATTGCGTTAAAGCAACAGTAATTGAATCTGCCAAATTCGGGTTCAGAGTAAACCTGCTTACAGATGCCATAATGGGGATTGATATGCAGCCACTTGACTCTCGAAAAGCAATTGATGAAATGGTAAACCACGGTGCAAACTTAACCACAATAGATTCCATCACATTCTATCTTAACAAATAATTTTGCCACTGGCGTCTTTAAAGATCATTTTGATCATCCATCTCAAGACAGTACCCCATCTTCACCCGCTGCAGCCTCCTTAATCACCGGAAGACATACTTCCGCACATACTCCGGGAGGAGGATAATTGTTGCTGATTTCAATGGAACCACCATGACTTTCCACAATTCTCTTTACAATTCCAAGACCCAGACCAGTTCCTCCTTTCCTGGTTGTGAAGAATGGTTCATACATGTGTTCCAAATGCTCTGGTTTTATTCCGGTACCCTGATCAATAACCTTAATGATAACCACATTCTCATTGGCTTGAACCTCAAGAATAATTTTCTGATCCGACCTGCTGTGAGCACAGGCATTTTCCAATAAATTAATAATAACCTGCTCAATTTTAGGTCTGTCTGCTTGTACCTTTACCGTTTGGGCATCATCTGAAATTTGCAGAACTACCAGATGATCCCGATAGATTGAAGACTGCCTCCATAATGAGATTGCTGTAGGAATCAGGTTAGATATAGTTACAGGCATCAGCTTCCCTTTTTCGATGGGTCTACCCAGATTCAGCAAGTCCCGCATCAAATCCGAAAGCCTCATCACCTGTTTGCGAATAAGCTCTATATACTCAGAGTAATCCGAATTTTCACCAAGATCTTTACTTAAAGCTTCGGTTATGGCCAGAATACCATTAAGAGGATTTCGCACCTCATGTGCGACTCCTGATGTCAATTGACCAAGCATTTTCATTTCCTGAGATTGTAACAGTTGCAGCTCCATCTGCTTTCGCTCAATCTCATATCCCACGTACCCGGCAAAAATCTCGATGAGATGTTTTTCAAAATCACTGAATGATCTTTCTCTCTGATCAAGAATACAGATGGAAGCCAGAATTTTCCCCTTACTGCTGGTCACAGGGACGCCAAAATATGATCTCATCGCAGGAAATTTTTCCATGTATGTGGGATAAAGCTGATTCAGATTGGCAGTAATCTGAAGCGGGTGTCTTTCCCTGTAAACAAGACCGCAGGGATGATTTTCTAATGAGATAGCTGGAAAATGCATCAACTCTTTATTAATAATCTGTGTAATCTTTCTGAGATCATTTTTTTCCAGATAACCAAGAGCCACTACTGGTATTGAAATCAACTCTGATATACTCAAAACGATCTGGTCTGCAACTTCCTCCAGTGAAACCGGTATTGTGGTAGCCATAGCATACACCAACTCCAATGCCTTGTTCATTTTGGAAGATTCTGTTTCAGCTTTTATTCTTTCCCATGTCTGCCGCTTTAAAAGATTATAGCTTTTGGTAAGCGCCGCAGTACGGGCTTCAACTACCTTTTCGATTTTCTTATATGCCAGCTGTAATGCAGTTTCTACTCTTTTTCTCTCCACAATCGAACCAATCAGCCGTGCTGATGAAAACAACTTGTTTTTTGCAATATCTATAATGAACTGAGGACGTGTCTTGCAGTAACTAATACATCTTTTCAGTTCTTCAAGATCTGCATTAATTTTACTGGCTATTTTATTTAAAATATCAGTATCTTTGGGAGGATCTCCATATCCAAAGTTAATGGCACCGATACTGCAGGTACCTGCTTTGATAGGCACAGAGTAGATACGAATTCCACCAGCACATTCTCTGTCAACTGGCTTACCGGATTTAATCGAGATCATTGCAAATCTTTTGCAACTGCACTCCTTTTCCAAAAAATTTGCGCACTGATCTCCTTCGATCTCTGTTTTGTTTCCATGAGATATTGCTTTCCGAAGATATTTGCACCAGGGTGAGCGAACAATGTTCAAAGCATAACTGCCATCCCTCTCATGAATAGAGCAGCATGTTTCCAGCAAATCAATATAATCATTCACTATATCCAACAGAAGATCCTTACCGCATGATTTTAATACTTCCCCATTTTCATTAAGGAATATTTTATCCGGTTCTTGCATCTGAGATTCTGATACAGCTCCGAGTGCACTTTTTTGTTTGCCGTTTTTTATCATTTCCCCGTGTAATGATTGACTATGTGACTTCCACAACAGCTCTGAGAGATTAGTGCTATTTGAGGTTTGTAAGAAGTTATCTTCAGAACCCATTGGATAAGTTCCATTCAGTTATAGTAAGTTGTTAAATTACCATTAACTAACAGCATTCTTTTACAGTACAAAAGGGACAGATCCGGTAAAATCAATCTTACAGATTACAATCAGCGGTGGATAAAAAGAAAGGCCTCACCGCATTATACAACGTCACGAAGGGAATTCCTGTCAGTTTCATTATTACAACAGATTTCGATAAAGGAAACTATCTTCAGGTAAATAGCAAAAAACGAACATTCTTTCTGACAGGCAATTTAATATAATATCTGAATTCACTGTTGTCCAAAGTAGTTTTTGTAAATTATAAAAACACGTGTTGCCAAAAGTTTGGTGGCGGGGGAATTAATCTTTTTGGACCGACCTTCGATCTCCCCAAACATCAATGGCTACAGTTCTACCCAAAGCTTGAACTCTGCGGGTAAGGCAGGTTTTGCACAGCTCAGCATTCTCTTCAACACAGGGCTTCCCAGCATAAAGCAGGTACTGTTTTCTAAACTCTTCAGGTGTTATCTGAGGCATTACCACATTTGCCCCAAATTTTAACCCATATTCTCTGCCATCAGGTTTTATAGCCTGCAGTGCAGTTGTTGCAGCAATATTTACATCCCTTAAAACCAGTCGGGTAACAGCAATCATTTTTAAAGTATTTAAAAAATTGGATTCCAGTTGAACGTCATTTTTGTATACAGAAAACGGAGTCTGCTCATGAACAATAAATGGACCCATTCCAATCATGTCAACACCTGAATCCTTAAAGAACAGAATATCATCGGCCAGATGCTCCAATGACTGTCCGGGCAATCCAATCATCACCCCGGTACCAACCAGAAATCCTATCTCTTTAAGCATCTGAAGACAACTTTTACGAGATTCGTAAGTCTGGTTTGAAGGATGGATAGAGGAGAAAAGTTCTTTTTGGGATGTCTCAATCCTCAGAAGATATCTGTGCGCTCCCGCATTAAAAAAATTCTGATATACTTCCCTGCTCTGCTCTCCGACACAAAGTGTAATTCCTAATCCTTGGGGAAGACGCTCTGAACTGCTATTCTTTTTGATTTCCCTGACCACTTCAGTAACAAAATCGGTAAATTTTTGATCCTGGCGTTCTCCCGATTGTAGCACTATCGAGCCATATCCATGCTGTGCGCACCACAAGGCACACTTAATTATTTCCTCCTTTGACATCAAATACCGTTTGACCTGATCATTGCTTTTACGAATGCCACAATAATAACAATCGGAAATACAGATATTGGAGAATTCAATAAGCCCTCTGAAATAGACCTCTGGTCCACGATATCTATAGAGTACCCTTTCGGCTTCACAGCGAAGCTCTTCAATCAATTCAGGTTCTGTTATTGACAGCAAGCTTATAATGTCTTTGCGTGTAAAATCCTCTTTATGAAGAATCGATGTGATAACACTCATGACGGATTATCTCCTAAGGCTAATAATTTTCTTTCCAGCTCCTTTTGCTTACCGATATCCAGGTCATACCACCCATATACAACCACACCAGTATTCTGATTAAGTTGAATTCTTTTTGATGATGCAACAGTAATTGCACTCTCTTTATTTGATAAAGATCCTGAAAACCCCCATCTGCGCCCCTTTATTTTGACAATCAGAATGGTTACACCGTAAGTTTTTTCGAGTAAACTTATTTCCTGATTCATTTTTATTCCTGCTTTATTAAAACCTGATTCGGACCAGCGGCAAGGAATCCCTTATTAATTCCCATAAAGGAGACACTTGCTGCTGGTAATTTTGCTAATAACACCTGTCTGGTTAAAAATAGATATCCCGCTCACCCCTGGCTGTTCGCTGATAATGTTCAATAAATGTAGGATAGACATCCGGCATTTTGTTTTTTATCTGTTCAATTTCACGCAGAATAATGGTTTCACCTATCTGTTTTGTTTCCGGACTCGCAAAATCATCAAGCCATTCTCTATAGGTAATAACAGCATTTAATTTGCAAAACTTCCCTTCTGCGCCGCTTCTTAGCAGATCCATTATACATTGTCCAGTTCTGCCGCACCGATATCCTGCAGTACAAAAGGAGGTTATATACCCCATACCTGCCAGTTCCCTTACCACTTCATCCAGGCTCCTGATATCTCCCAAAATGAACTGTTGTCGATTAGCAAGCTGCTCCTTAGTTGATAAATCATTATATGCGCCCAAACCAACATTACTGGATGCATCGGTCTGTGTGATTCCCAAAGGAATCATTTCTCTACGTATCCTGGCATTTTCTCTGGCTGTCAGTATCATTCCTGTATAGGGAACTGCCAGCCTGATAACTACAACAGCCTTGCGAAAATCAGCATCACTTACCTTGTGCTTCAGATTGACGGCAAAAGGAGTATTTTCAGCCGGCTCAATCCTGGGAAAAGAAATTGTATGTGGTCCGATTCCAAACTTGCTTTCCAGTTCAATTGTATGAGCAAGCAATCCCATAACCTCAAATTTCCAATCATACAGTCCTAACAATGCACCTATTCCCACATCGTCGACACCAGCATCCAGAGCACGATGCATTGCATACAACCTCCACCTGTAATTCCCTTTGAGTGTATTTGCAGGATGAACTGCATTGTAAGTTTTCTTATGATAGGTTTCCTGAAATATCTGATATGTACCGATTCCAACCTCATTAAGTGCTTTGAACTCCTCTATAGACAAAGGAGCTCCATTTACATTTACCCGGCGTATTGCACCATAAGCCCCACTGGACAAGGGTATCCTGACATCATAAATAGCCCGCAGAGTATCCATCATATATTGAGTGTCTGAATCAGGGTGTTCACCATAAACCACGATCAGACGTTTATGGCCGATTTTGCCAGCCAGTACTTCCACTTCCTTGCGAACCTCATCTAAAGAGAGAATACCCCTGCGTATAGCTTTGTTGGTTTCTCTTAATCCACAATAAAGGCAGTTATTAACACATGTTGTCGACAGATACAACGGGGCAAAGGTGACTATCCGGTTGTCATAGACCTTCTTTTTGATAGTACCTGCAGCCTCCTCCATTTCCTGCCATAACTGCGGATCAGTGACATTAAGCAGGGTAGCTGTCTCCTGTTGAGTCAAAGTGTTTATTTCCAACGATTTGGCAATTATTTCCCGCACCCTTGAAGGATCTGTATTCGAATTGCTTTCCAGTTCTTTTTCGATGCTCTCATCGTTTATAAAATCGGTCCCGTCTTTGTTAAGATACCTGGTTATCTGGTCCTCTTTAATCTTGTTTTTCTTCCATTCCTGAATATCTACTGTCATATTTATGCTCCTTATCTGTTATCTGTTTTGTATATCCGATTTTCCGATTCCAGAGTTTCCAGTGCCGCAGGAAAAGGGGACAGCACCCTTTGCAGAACACCCTGTAAAAAAGATATTGCAACTCCGTAATTGGTTATGGCAACTCCTGCCTGTTTTGCTTTTTGAATTCTCACCAGCATTTCCCGGCGGGTAAGCATGCATGCACCACAGTGGATTATCAGTTTATATTGAGAAAGATTCTCCGGATAATCCCTTCCACTGCATACATCAATCTGAAGCTCCTCACCACAATACTGCCTCAGCCAGCGTGGAATCTTAACCCTTCCGATATCATCCTCTGCTGCATGATGCGTACAGGCTTCGGCAATCAGCACTTTATCACCTGTAGAGAGTGAATCAATAGCTGCAGCGCCCCTGACCTCTTCACACAAATCACCTTTGAATCTCGCAAAGAGTATGGAAAATGTGGTACATGGTATTTCCAAAGGTGTGTCTGCAACCATTTTCAAGACTACCTGAGAATCACACACCACAAGCCCCGGTGGATTTTTAAGAGACCGGAGAACAGAGCCATACTCCCTTTCTTTAACCACCAACGTAGCAGCATCATTGTCCAGTGCATCCCTGATCGCCTGCACCTGAGGTAAAATCAATCTTCCTTTGGGCGCCTGAAGATCAATTGGGACAACCAATACCGCAATATCTCCGGGAGAAAGCAGATCGCCTATCAGCGAGGGTTGTCTCAATACCTCCTCAGGAACCGCCTCTATCAGTTTCTGTTTAAAATCCATGACATAAGATTGTCTGTTTGGCAAATCGATACTCGAACAGATTACATATTTATCGGTTTTTTCTTTGACTTTTTCCAGGAACCCCCCGCTAACAGCCATCTTGTCTGCTTTGTTAATAATCACAATCAGGGGAATTTTATGCACAGATGCCTCGGATACGATCCTTTCCTCAAATTCACTCCAGACTCCAGCTTCAGTAATAAGCACACAGACTTCTGCCCTCTCAAAAGCCGCATGGGTTTTACGAATTCTTGCCTCAGAAAGCTCCGATTTATCATCAATTCCTGCAGTGTCCAAAAACATCACCGGTCCCAGAGGCAGCAGTTCCATTGCTTTTTCCACCACATCGGTGGTAGTTCCTGGAATTGAGGAAGTTACAGATACATCCTGAGCTGCAATCATATTCAGAAAACTTGATTTACCTACATTTGTGCGGCCGAAAAGCCCAATCTGCAATCGCATTGATTTAGGAGTTGTCTGCATCCTTTTCCTTTACTTTTCTTTCTATGGTTCCTTTGTATCCCAAAGACATAAGTGCCGCCGGTGATAATACTTTGCTCACCATCCCCTCACCAAGCCTGCTTTCCAAAAAAGACCTGAAATCTTTTTGACCGCTTCTGGTAAATTCAACAACCAGCTCTTCTGCTTTTTGATAACCCAGATATGGAAGAAATGCGGTAATAAGGGTTGTGCTTTCAAATGCATGACTATTACACACCTGCGGATTTGCTTCGGTTACTTCCACCATCTTTGCCAGGGATTTACTTGCATTGGTAAGTAAATTCAGTGATTGAAGTAAAGTCATGGCAATAAGCGGCAGAAATTCGTTTATTTGAAATGTACCCCTGCTGGCACAATTGGCAACTGTGGAATGATTGGATTCTACTTTTATACCTGCAGATATCACTGCTTCCAGAATGACAGGGTTTACCTTCCCCGGCATAACCGATGATCCTGCCTGAAAAGGCGGTATCGAAATTTCCTTTAGAAAATGGAGTAATCTGAGATCGTTGCAAACTTTTATCAAAGTAGAACTGTACGCAGAAAGCATCCCGGAGACTTCGACAAAAGCATCTGCATTAGCAGTCTGATCCATCACATTTTCCCCTCTGGTAATTGCATATCCGCTGATCTGTCTGAGCTTTTCATTAACCAGGAATATGTATTTGCGGGGAGCAGTCAGACCGGTGCCCACCGCTGTCCCGCCAATATTTACCATTCGCAGACGTTCTTCACATTTAAATGTACGCCATCGGTCTCGCGCAACTGCATCTGCAAAAGATGCGAACTGTGAGCCCAGCGTAACCGGCACTGCCTCCTGAAGCTCAGTTCGGCCAACCATCAGTATCGAAGCCCATTGTTTTTCTTTACGCTGAAGTTCTCCCTGAAGGAAAGCAATTGCATCACTTAACAGCCTCACTCCTTCAATAGCTGCAATTTTAAGAGCCGTCGGATAAACATCGTTTGTAGACTGATGAAGATTAACCTGTTCCAGAGGATGACAATGAGAGTAATCTCCCTTTTCAAATCCCATCAGCTCCAGAGCACGGTTGGCAATCACTTCATTGATGTTCATATTGGTGGAGGTACCGGCCCCCCCCTGAAGCGCATCCACCGGAAACTGTTCCGCCCATTCCCCTGCAATAATCTCATCACAGGCGGTACTTATCGCATCTGCTACAGCCTGGTCCAGATATCCCAGTTCCCTGTTAGTCTCACAGCAGGCCTTTTTCACCTTTGCCAGAGCCCTTATAAGCAGCATCGAAACCGGTTGACCGCTCAGCCTGAAGTTGGCCAGCGCCCTAAATGTATGAATCCCCCAGTATACATCACGAGGTATTTCGGCTTTACCCAGCAAATCCGATTCGATCCGGAAATTCATCGTTTATTTTCCCTTGCTCAAGGCAGATTTGACGGTAACACCCTCGATCATCCCCAGCCGCCCGGTCAACACTCCCAGTTCATCGGTGGTCATATCAACCACCAGTGTAATAACACAGCAACATTTCTTTTGATAAGGAATACCGGTTCTGGCAATTATCGAGTCTCCAAATTCAGATAATGTTTTATTTACTATTTCAGCGCTTGCTTTGCGGTTTTCCAAAATAATGCCGATAAAACCAAGTCTTTTTTCCATAGTACTCCTTCAGGAAAAATCAAAGTTCTTTCCCCAATCACAAATCAGAAATCCGAAATTCGAAATCTGAAATCCCTGATCTCCACCTGGAGGTAACAAGGTTACGTATTTAGAAATCTCATCTCCGGGATAAAACAAAAAAAGCCATTTCCAGGCAGAGCCTGAAAATGGCCATACTATTATGCGCATTAAATTTCTCATATCTCTCCCTTGAGTTCAGAGCATATAAATGCCCCTTGCCGCAGGATTACCTTTCGAATCGGGTTAGATTCTACTTTTTTTATCGGTTATAAATATACATCAAAATATATGATTAAAAAAAGCTCATTGTCATTCTTAAGTTTCTGCCGGATCAAGATCAGATAGGTTTAATGTTTGCCAGAAATTTCTTCTTTTTAGAGCGCTCTTCTGGGCTGGATAGAAGATTTAGGATAAATAAAAAAAAACCGCTTTTCAGGAACAATTACCTGAAAAGCAGCTAAAGAAATTATCCTAAGTCTGCCAGAGCCAAATTATCAGCAACAGCGCATTTTATCTCTGGTACTCCGGACGCGCAATGTAAGTTGTGTGAAGCAAGTGATGCGCTTTCTCACTATGGGGCTCCCCAAGATATTCATCATAGAGTTTCTTAATAAACGGATTCTCATGCGAATATCGCAGTGTACAGGCTTCATCTTCTCCATAGAGGCCCTTAGAACGAGCGATCCTGATCTCATCGGTTACTCCATAGGGTTGACCACCACCACCGATACAACCACCAGGACAGGCCATTACTTCAATGAAATGATAAGGGAGTTCCCAGCCCTTCTCTTTTGCCTCTCTTACTTTATTTAATACAAATTCCACATTCTTAAGCCCATGAGCTACAGCGACTTTCACGGTGATATCACCCACCATGACAGTACCTTCCTTCACTCCGTCGAGTCCGCGAACATTTTCGAACTCTACGTTTTTAAGTTTTCCACCTGTAATATAATCATAAGCCGTACGAAGTGCAGCCTCCATCACTCCACCGGTTACACCGAAAATGGTAGCAGCACCGCTGTATACCCCCAGAATATGATCCGGCTCTTCTTCAGGAAGATTGGCAAAATCAATTCCGGCCTGCTTGATCATACGAGCCAGTTCACGTGTAGTGATCGAGATATCGATATCCTGATGTCCCGATGCATACATTTCTTTGGAACGAATGATCTCATATTTTTTGGCAGTGCAGGGCATAATTGAAACCATGCACATCTTGGCAGGATCGAGTCTTCGTTTTTGTGCATAGTAGGTTTTTGTCAGTGCCCCAACCATAGCCTGTGGAGATTTGCAGGTGGAGAAATTGTCTTTAAAGTCACTATGATACTTTTCCATGAAATCTACCCATGAAGGGCAGCAACTGGTAATCAGAGGAAGCATTTCCGGTGATTGGGTAAACCGGTTCACAAACTCTGTAGCTTCCTCGACGATAGTAAGGTCTGCACCGAAATTGGTATCAAAAACCGCTTTAAAACCCATTCTTCTGAGAGCCGCATAGATTTTACCGGTAAGATTTGTTCCTGGAGCATAACCGAATGCTTCACCTAAAGCAACCCTTACAGCAGGTGCAATCTGAACCGCACAGTAGGTATCAGGATCCTGCAAGGCCTGCCATACCTTCTGAGTCTCATCATTTTCAAAAATTGCTCCTGTTGGACAATGAGCAGAACACTGCCCACAACGCACACAAGGAGATTCAGAGAGAGTGATATCACCTGCAGGAGAGATTCTGGTTTCAAAGCCCCGATCTAAAAATGAAAGGGCCCATACATTTTGGTTCTGCTGACAGACTGTTACACATCTGCCGCAAGAAATACATTTACGGGGTTCCAGTACAATAGTGCCGGTAGAGCGGTCTGCCGCAAGATCAGGCACCACTTCCGGAAAAGATTCCCTTGTAATTCCAAAATCGGAAGCCAGAGCCTGGAGTTCACAAGTTCCGTTTCTGCCGCAGGTTAAACATTCATTTGGATGTTTGGAAAGGATCAGCTCTATTACCGTGCGCCTGACATCCACTATCTCTGGATCATGGGTGATAATTTCCATGTTTTCTTCAATAGGAGTACAGCAGGCCCGCAGCATTTTATTGGACCCTTTGATCTTCACTATACAGATACCGCAGGATGCGGTGGGAGGCAGATCCGGATGTTTACAAAGCGTAGGTATTTTAACCTGTAC
>CAYPMS010000081.1:0-16576 GCA_964411655.1 uncultured Fibrobacter sp. | reverse complement strand
GATGACTTGGTCAAAGCCTCGATCAGATAGTTGTGTCTGCATTCAATGCCCCGGAGCCATAATCCATGTCTATCGTGTCCAGAAACAGCTTTACTACAAGTCCACATATAACCGAATCCATTGTCTATAATAATCAGCCTGATTTCCAAAACCATATTTTTGACAGTCTGGTAAAATCATCACATTATCTGTTCTGGCAATCTGACCGGGAAGGCAGATTTACCCGCCTTAATCCTGCATGGGAAAAAACATTGGGTTATCCATTGGAGCAGATTTTGGGAAAATCACTGGCAGATTTTCAGTCCAAAGAAATTGCGAAAAGGGATAAGATCCTTTTTTCATCACTTCTGGGTGGAGAAACATTTAATGGCTATGAAACAGAATGTATAAGCAGATCAGGTACCACTATCTATTTAATAATAGACGCCTCCCCTATAATCTGTACTGCAGATGGAAAATGTATTGGAACTCAAGGTATAGCTTTTAATTTAACCGAACGAAAGAAGATCGAGAAATCAGTCAAAAGAAGTGAAGCACTTCTGTTACAGTCTCAGCAGGTAGCCTCTGTAGGATACTATATCTTTGACATCTGGACCAGCAATTGGACCAATTCTCCAATGATTGACATTGTATTTGGAATTGACGAAACTTACAATAAAACGATGGAATCCTGGATGGACCTGATTCATCCTGAAGACAGAAAAGAAGTATTTGACCACCTTTATAACCATGTAATAAACAATCACAATCCATTCAATAAAGAATACCGTATAATCAGAAAAAAAGATGGCACACTCAGGTGGGTACATACTTTGGGTGAACTGGAATTCAGCGGCAATGGTTTACCCATAAAAATGTTCGGAACAATACAGGATATCACAGAAAGAAAATTAACTGAAATTGCCCTAACAGAACGTGAAGCACGCCTAAAAAGCATATTCAGGGCTGCCCCTGTTGGCATCGGACTGATTATCGATAACCAGATCATAGAGGTTAACGAGCGTTTCTGTGAAATGACCGGATATGATCGCTATGATATTCTTGGACGCAGTACTCAGCTTCTCTACCCAAGTGTTCTGGAATACGAACGGGTTGAACAAAACAATAAAAAGCAGATGGCCCAGACCGGTATCGGTACAGTAGAAACACAATGGGTTAAAAAAAACGGTACCTTAATAAATATCCTTTTGTCTTCATCACCGCTTGATGAATTGAACCTCTCCAGGGGGATTTCTTTTACTGCACTGGATATCACCGATAATAAGAGAGCCAATGATGCTTTAGCCAGAGAAAAAGAACGGCTTTCTGTTACTCTCAGAAGTATAGCTGATGGTGTAATTGCAACCGATACTGAAGGAAAGGTAGTTTTAATTAATCATGCTGCAGAGCAACTGACCGGTTGGAAACAGAGTGAATGTTTTGGTATGCCACTAAATTCTGTCTTTAATATCATCGATGAGGCATCCCGTAAACCTTGCCAGAATCCTGTCCAGAAAATATTACAGAACAAAAAAACAGAAGAACTGACAAGCCCAATCATTCTTATCTCCAGAGATGGACAGGAAAGGCTCATTGCAGATAGTGGCGCACCAATCAGAGATAAAGATGGTTCAATAATCGGAATCGTGCTGGTATTTCGTGATATTACCGAAAAAGAAAGGCTATTGGAAGCTATCCAGAATAATCAAAGACTAGAATCCCTGGGAATTCTTGCTGGAGGTATTGCTCATGATTTCAATAACATAATGAGCGGGATCTTCGGCTACATCGAACTTGCACGTGATGAATCCGATAATCAAAAGGTAACTCAATACCTCAAAGAAGCATTAAAAGCAATCGGGCGTGTGAAGGGTCTTACTCAGCAATTACTCACATTCGCCAAAGGTGGTGAACCTGTACGCAAAACCAGTCCACTATTTCCATTTGTAGCAGAAACTGCCAGATTCGCATTGAGCGGATCCAATGTTTCATGTATAACCGAAGTACCACAACAGATATGGCCATGTGATTATGATGCCAATCAACTTGGTCAGGTAATTGACAATATTGTTATTAACGCTCAGCAGGCGATGCCTTTGGGAGGAACCATCTTTATTTCTGCAAAGAATATTACTATTGAAAACAATCATCCGATTCTCAGTAAAGGAAACTATGTTAAAATATCATTCAAAGACAGTGGCATAGGTATTCCAAAAGAGATCCTTCCCAAAATTTTTGATCCTTTTTTCACTACAAAGCAAAAGGGCAGCGGTCTGGGACTGGCAACTTCATACTCTATCATTCATCGCCATAGAGGAACTATCGAAGTGCAATCCGAACCAGGCAAGGGCAGTACGTTTCACATCTTCTTGCCAGCATCCGAGAATACTCTCTCCATCAGCAGTTCCACTGATCCAGTCTCTCATCAGGGAAACGGTAGAATACTTCTGGTGGATGATGAGGATATCATATTAAAAACTGTCAAAGCAATGCTGGAATCAATGAAATACAGCGTGGTTTGTGAAAGTGAAGGAAGTGCAGCACTGAATTTGTATAAAAATGAATTGAGCAACAGCCCCTTCTCAGCCATTATCGTTGATCTGACAATTCCAGCAGGCATGGGAGGGAAAGAGTTAGTTAAAGAGATCAGGAAAACCGATGCAGATATACCGGTATTTGTGTCCAGCGGTTACGCCGAAGATCCGATTATGGCGGACCCGGGAAAATATGGGTTCACCGGAAGCCTGAGCAAGCCTTTCAGAAAATCGGATTTAATGGAATTACTTAATAAACACCTTCCTGGGAAATAGTGCACAAAAAAATGCATTTTTCCGCTTCCTCAACACCTGTTTACAAAACTAAGGAATCAACTGATTCAGGTTGTTTTTTTATTATCCTGATTATATGCTATTAACCATGATAAGCATAATTACCTGCTCGCGCAAAGAATTATCCTGGGATATTCATCAACGGAATGTTCAGAAGACTGCCGGTGCAGAAATCGAATACATTCGAATTGACAATAGGAATAACCGGTACAACCTCTGTAGTGCTTATAATGAAGGTGTAAAAAGAGCTGGAGGTGAGATACTGGTATTTATTCATGAAGATGTTTTTTTTGTTGAAGGCGGATGGGCTCAGAAGCTAACAGAAAAGTTCTGTGAAGAGTCTGTCGGTCTAATTGGTGTTGCAGGAACCCAATATCTTTTTGCAGACAATCCTGTCTGGGTTGCTGCAGGCAGACCATTTATCAAGGGACAGGTCATACATGAATTAAACCAGGGTTCCAGCTATTTTCTTACAGTTTTTGACTGGCAAAGGGAAGACACCCAGGTGGTGGCTGTGGATGGACTTTTCTTTGCCATCAGGAAAAGTCTCTTTGAGCATATCCGCTTTGATGATGTTACTTTTGATGGCTTTCATTTTTATGATATGGATATTTGTATGCAAATCGCAAAAACTCATCATCTTAAAGTTACTACTGACATTCTGGTGAAACATCTCTCTGGAGGATCGTTTAACCAGACCTGGAAAATGTATGCTTCACGATTTATAAAAAAATACTCCTCAGTTCTACCAGCCTGCTGTACATCGGCCACTCCGGATCTTTCTAAAAGAATTCCCTTTGAAAATTTTGACCTAAAAGGTAAAGCTCCTCAGGTTACCATCTGTTGACATACCGATAATTGCTTTCTATATTTCCTGCCCAGTCCTTCTCCACTGATGCATCAGCTCAAAAAAAAAACAGAGCAGCATTTAGTTCAGGATGTTTTAAACCTAAAATCCGGCAGTTGAATGTAGTGCATATGCGTAACATATTGAGCACTAAGCCATTCACGCGGTTTGCCCTTATCACGTTGTTGATAAGGCTTGCACCGCGTTCAAGGCTTATCATCTAATATCTTTACACATCTGCATCCACCTCAACTGACGAATTTAGGTTAAAAACATGTTTAAAAACAGAATATCTGTTTCAAAATCAAACATCGTTTTAGAACTACTTGAGTAATTGAACGTTAAATTGCTCCACCATACTACTTCAAAACCCATTAGGCATGCTTTTTGCTTTGAGCTGTGGCCAACAAATTTGAATGATAGAACTATTTTTTTCTAACCACAAATTAAATACGGAGGTTTTTTATGAATGTAAAACCACTCGAAGACCGGATAATTCTCAAACCTATGGAAGCAGAAGAGAAGACCGCCGGTGGAATCATTATCCCCGATAACGCAAAGGAAAAACCACAAAAAGGTGAGGTAATCGCAGTAGGTCCTGGTAAGGTTACCGACAAGGGACAGAAAATCGAAGTATCTCTGAAAAAAGGTGACAAAGTCCTTTACGGAAAATATTCCGGTACAGAAGTTACCATTGACGGAGAGGATTACCTCATTGTTCGTGAAAGTGACATTCTTGCAATCATATAATCTTCAGTAAAACTCAGATATCAACATCGTATAAATTAGAAAAGGAGATCTGCTTTATGGCAGCGAAAATGCTTGCTTTTGATATTTCTGCCCGTGAAAAACTCCTTAAAGGGGTTGATGCCCTTGCCAATGCAGTCAAGGTTACCTTAGGACCTCGTGGGCGCAATGTGGTTATTGAAAAGAGCTGGGGCTCTCCGGTTGTAACAAAAGATGGTGTAACCGTCGCCAAGGAAGTTGAACTTGAAGACAAGTTTGAAAACATGGGCGCCAAAATGGTCAAAGAGGTTGCATCAAAGACTTCTGATATTGCAGGAGATGGTACTACAACAGCTACAGTCCTTGCACAGATAATTTCCCATTTGGGAATTAAAAACGTCACCTCTGGTGCAGATCCCATGGCTATTAAAAGAGGTATGGACAAGGCGGTAAAGGCAATTATTGATCAACTGAAAAAAGATTCCCGTCCCGTTTCCGGTAAAAAAGAAATTGCTCAGGTTGGAGCGATTTCTGCAAATAATGATTCTGCAATAGGTGATCTGCTTGCAGATGCAATGGAAAAGGTTGGCAAGGATGGGGTGATCACAGTTGAAGAAGCCAAGAGCATGGAAACTACTCTTGATGTTGTGGAAGGAATGCAATTTGACCGGGGATACCTCTCTCCATACTTTGTAACCAACCCCGACAATATGGAATGTGTTCTTGAAGAGCCACTGATTCTTATCCATGACAAAAAAATCAGTGCAATGAAAGATTTACTTCCATTACTGGAAAAAGTAGTGCAGATGGGCAAGAGCTTCCTTATCATTGCAGAAGATGTCGATGGTGAAGCACTTGCGACTCTGGTTGTAAATAAGCTTCGTGGCACTCTAAAAGTTGCAGCAATTAAGGCTCCTGGATTTGGTGATCGAAGAAAAGCCATGCTCGAGGACATTGCGATTCTTACTGGTGGAATTGTCATTTCAGAAGAAGCCGGTTTCAAACTTGAAAACACCACTATCGATTCACTCGGTAAAGCCAAACGGGTCGTTATCGATAAAGAAAACAGCACTATTATCGAGGGTGCCGGAAACGCTCAGGACATCAAGGGACGTATCAACCAGATTCGCAAACAGATTGAGGAAACCACCTCCGATTATGATCGGGAAAAGCTTCAGGAACGTCTGGCAAAATTAGCTGGCGGAGTCGCTGTCCTTAAAATTGGTGCTGCAACCGAAACTGAAATGAAAGAAAAGAAGGCCAGAGTTGAGGATGCATTGCATGCCACCAGGGCTGCTGTAGAGGAAGGTGTTGTTCCAGGAGGTGGAGTTGCTTTGATCCGTGCTTCTTCCGCTCTTGACTCCTTGAAAGTTGAAGGTGATGAAAAGATCGGTGTGGATATAATTCGCCGTGCTTGTGAAGAACCATTACGTTTGATTGCTTCCAATGCCGGTAAAGAAGCATCGGTAATAGCCAATGAGGTTAAGAAAAACAAGGGCGCATATGGTTACAATGCCTACAGCGATACCTTTGAAGATCTGCTCAACAGTGGAGTTATAGATCCAACAAAGGTGACACGCACTGCTCTTGAGAATGCTGCCAGTATTGCAAGCCTCATCCTTACCACCGAATGTATCGTTTCAGAAAAACCAGAAAGCAAAGAGAAAACTGCTGGTGCTGGTGCTGGTATGCCAGGTGGTATGGGTGAATATTAATTCTGATCTTTGTGTCAGTCCTTTTTTCTATGCAGCTCCTTCACCGGAGCTGCTTTTTTTAATTTTTCTGACATCCCTGGTACAGATCAAGCTCCCGGATAAAAGCAAAATACTGTAATATCATTTTGCATTTGAACAAAGTGCATCAGTCTATAATCGTATACAAAATTGAAAATTGTGTCAATTTTGAATGTATAGTTACTTTCAGCCCTACCCTTCATCTTTTCCGTTAATTTCGATCATCAACAATATTTTCTTTCTTTCCATTACGGCATCAAATATCTTACAAAGAATTGAATATTTGGTACTTTCCTATGAAGTATCTTGTAAGTTTTACTTTAAAAAGAGGTTGTGCAGTATGCCTACTGGAGTTGTGAAGTGGTTCAATGAGGCCAAAGGCTATGGATTCATCTCACCTGATGATGGATCACGCGATGTTTTTGTTCATTTTTCTGCAATCCAGACAAACGGATTCCGGAAACTTGAAGAAGGTCAGAAGGTGCAGTTTGAAGTTGTTGATGGTGCAAAGGGTCCCAATGCTCAGAATGTAATTCCATCGTAGTTCTTCGAACATATATGCAAGTGAGAGGCCTGGATTTTACCCGGGCCTTTTTTGTAAGAATATCAGCTTCGCTCTGTTCTTGACCAAGCTGCAGATTTAATACCACAAAGGAATCGCAAAAATCCCAGAAGAAGCGCTATATTCATCATCAAAAAATAATATATATGGCGGCTAATTCTGAGTTTAACTACCTTATGAAGAATACCGGTGACCAGAAATATTGAACCGGCAGCAAACAGCATACGATATATAGTCTCCTGTCCAGATATCGATAGCAAAAGACTAGAGACTGCAGCAGTAGCAAAGAAGAATGGGGAAAACCATCTGCTAACCTTGTGAGAAATATAACAGAAAAAGGGCCAGCCCCTTAATGGATTAAGAAAATCGATCAACCAGGAAAATGCCTGAAAGTTTCCTGCTCCGATTCGAACTCTTCTGTGAAACTCGGTAATAACTTTACCGGTAGTATCTTCAACTGATCTGGCCAGAGGTTCATAAATAACCCTGAAATTTTGCCGAATTATGCTCATTGGTATCAATACATCATCATTGGAGTAAGAATTAGGAGGAATAGGTCTGAACAGTGATTTACGAATAGCATAAAATCCACCGAAAGCCGAGATAGTACTGTGGAGCATTCCTTCCATAAATTTCTGTTTTGATTCGAATTTACGGTATAGGCTCTCACCAAACTGGTCATCGTGTTCAGATTTCAGAACATGCTCAATATGCCCCGCGACTCCCCCTATTGAGGGATCGGCAAAGTTACAAGCGATTGCACCCAGACAGTCTTTTTGATGCATAGTGTTAGCGTCTGTAAAAAGTATAATTTCAGCATCAATTTGTGGAGCAAGATTGTTTAAGATCCCGGTTTTACCGGCACGAACCGGAGATCGCCACAGATGAATTCTGGGGTTGTTAAATGCTTTGACATACTCCTCTGTACGGTCAGTACTCTGATCAGACCCTATCCAGATACTGAGCTTGTCTTCTGGATAGTCCAGAGATAAAATATTTTCGATTTTTTTCCTTATAACCGCCTCTTCATTATGAACAGGTACAAGAACACCTACTGAAGGGGTAAAAGTGTTATCCTTTCTTACGGGCTTACCAAACAACCGGGAAAATATAATCAGTAAAAGAGGATAAAGGCTGTAGGAATAGACTATGGCAAATACCGATAGCCAGAACACCCATTTTAACAAATCAAGCATTTCAGATCTCTCAGACCTTTCTATAGCGCGGATTTATCTGATAACCGATAAAAGTCCACCCTGCCTTGATAATCCTTTTGGCCTCCGAAGGATTAGTGATAATCTGAAGCAGTTTACTTAAAATGTAAGCCGGACGGAAGTAAAACTCTTTCCGTGCCCGATCACAGAAACATACGAGCTGTTCATAAGTAAGCTCAGGATTTGACACGACAGAGGAGTGCAGACCATCCTGAGTAAGCCATTTGCGATAATCGTTGGTAACTATCCAACCTTTTTCTTTGAAATACTCATAATCGCTTGTACCAGGATATACCATAATTGGAAAAAACTGGGCAGTATCAGGATTGATTTCTTTAGCAAACTTAAGTGTCTTTTCCAGCGTTTCCCTGGTTTCGCCTCTGTTGCCCACCATAAAGCAACCATGTATAAGAATACCTGCCCTTTTGGCATCTTTTAAGAATTGCCGGATTCGGTCCAGAGTAATCGATTTTTGAATATTATCAAGAATCTGCTGATCCCCACTTTCAAAACCTACACAGAAAAGCCTGCACCCAGCCTTTTTCATCAGCCGCATGGTTTCGTAATCTACTTCTGCCCGAGAGTTTGCGGACCATGGAATTTTGGTTGCTCCCGCTGCAATGAGAGCCTCCGCCAGTTCACGGCAACGCTTCTTATCTGCAGTCAAAGTGTCATCCTCTATCATTATTTCTTTTACTTCAGGAAAGTTTCTTGATATATACAAAAATTCTTCAACTATAGAGGTGACAGAACGTTTCCGGTATTGATGTCCCTGCAATGTCTGTGGTATAACACAATATGTACAATGAAAAGGACAACCTCTGCCAGTGACTATTACAATCAGTGGATGGCGGCTGTGACCATAAAAATAGGGCTTGATATCCAGATGCTTTTTATATACTGAAGAAACAAATGGAATACTGTCAAGGTCTTTAATGTAAGGTCTGGCTTTATTTTTTACAATCTCACCGGTACTGCTTCGAAAGGCTATTCCTTCGATACTGCTCAGTGCTGTATCATCCGGGCGCCCTTCCGCTGGAATAATTTTGACCAGTTCCACAATTGTCTGATCATACTCACCAAAAGCAACTGCATCGATTCCAGAATTGAGTTCGAGTGTTTGCTCTGGTAAAGCTGAAACATGAACCCCTACCAGTACGCAAAAAAGTGATGGAAGAGCTTTCTTTAAAGCTATTCCAACCTCTATATCATTATAAATGCTGGGCGTAGATGTATCCAGAACGATCACTTTTGGATTGAAAGCGATAGTCTTCTGGATTACCTGCTCTAAAGAGAGATTTACCGCTGGTGCATCTATTAGAAGAACTTCGTTGCCAGCATTCTCAAGATTTCCAGTTGCATACGCTAACCACATCGGATAATAAAGTGTACCACTTCTGGCAACAGCCGGAGAGCGTGATTCTCTGGAGAATTTAGGCAGAAACGGAGGATTTAAAGTCAATACTTTCATTTAGACACCTTATCAGGCAAAAGCCCGGTCAATTTTTGCCTTTAACGGAGCTTTAGCCAAAAGCCCTGTATGTTGCTCTACTATTTTGCCATGATTAAAAAACAACATTGTAGGAATACTGTTTATGCTGTAACCTGAAGCGGTCTTCGGACAATCATCTATATTTACCTTCACGAATTTGACCTTACCCTGATATTCGGAGGCCAGCTCGGTAAATATCGGGGTCAGCATCTTACAGGGTCCACACCATTCTGCCCAAAAATCTACAATTACAGGAAGTTCGCTTGAAAGCACTTCCTGAGAAAATTCTTCATCAGAAATCTCAATAACATTCTCTGCCATATTCACCTCGATTGAATCAGATTCAAAAATATTGTTTAATAATACTATTTATTTTTTTTATCAATATTCTTTTTCCCCAGCACGTCCTCTTTTTCAGTTCCAGTCAGTTCTGCTTTAATAGAAGCATAAATCTTTTTGAATTCTGCCGGTTTATCTCGATAACTATTAATAAAACGAATTGCATCAGAACCGCTAATCCCGGTTATCTGCTGCAACTTCTTATATTCAATGGCTTTTTGTCCAGAACTTAAATTCCTGTTCTCTTCAATCAGAAGTATTCCAGCCAAAAATGAAGCAAAATTATCAGTTGAAGAAGCCCATATGATATCTGCGGTTCCTGAAAGAATCATCAGAAAATAAAAAGTAAACACCTGGTATTTCATTATAAAATATCCTGAGAATTCATAAAATGGTGGGTGGAAACAGTTGTGTCAAGGTAAGAGATTCAATGTTTTTCTTAAACAATACACACTCAGACTTTTTAAATGAAATTTGTATTCCAAAGAATACATTTTTATATGATATCACATTTGCCTTGCTATAAGAAATTTCGTAGATTATTATGAAGATATACTACACCCATGAAAAAGGGGATTTCCAATGGATAATATTTTTAAGCTGGTAACAATTTTCATTTCGATCATCCCAACAGTTTCCCAGTCAAAGATTATCTGCGTTCCTAAGGATGTGCAAAGCATTCAAGCCGCCGTCGATAAGGCAGATCCAAGTGATACAGTTTTCCTGCTCAATGGGTTATACCGGGAAAGTGTTACACTTAAAGATAATATTTCTCTTATCGGCGAATCCATTTCTAAATCAAAAATTCATGGAAACGGCAAAGAGGCAGTTATAAGGGCTGCTGATAAGACTCTGATTAAAAAATGCACTATAGAAAACGGGTCAATCGGAATAAAGTGTGAAAACACTGCCAATATAATCGAACAGGTTATAGTTAAAGATAATAAAGAGACCGGTATCCATTGTCTGATCACTCTTCCCATCATTCGAAACTGCATAATATATCGTAATGCCTGGACTGGTATTTTCTGCGAATCCACACGCAGTATAAAAACCTCAATAGAACATAATATCATCGCTGAGAATGGATATTGCGGAATAAAGCTGTCGGGAAAAAGCGAAGTTCTTATAATGAATAATGTCCTTTTTAATAATAAAGAATTCGGCATCTGGACTAGTCAGGAATCTGAAAGATCACGTGTGATATACAATGATTTTTTTGATAATCGCTTACCATACAATTTATATACCCGGGCTGACAGATCAAATCTGTATGAAGCCCCTGGATACAATATGCTCAATGATGGAGTGGAATATTTTGAAAATCAGCCACTGGTGTTAAAAGGTAAAGGTAAAGATGGAGCTACTGTCGGGATAATTAATGAAATGGACCTCACAAATAAACTGACTGATCCTGATGGTGACAAGGTTTATGGCGACAATGATGCCTGCCCAACTATACCAGAGGATATCGATGGGTTTGAAGATGATGATGGATGTCCGGACTTTGATAATGATAATGATGGAATCTATGACACTCAGGACCGTTGCCCTGATCTGCCTGAAGATTTCGATAATTTCAAAGATAATGACGGATGTCCGGACTCTGATAATGATCAGGATAATATCCAGGAACCCAAAGATATCTGTCCCCATGATCCCGAAACTTACAATGGTTACAAAGATGATGATGGATGTCCGGATGAGGTACCTGCGAAATAATTCTATATCATCTTAATATCTTACACATCTGCATCCATCTCAACCGCAGAATTTAGGTTTAAAGCTCAGATAGGATTGGCAAAGGATTCTATTGCTGCGATATCCGGCTAAAACATAAGTTTTTTCTTCTTCTCTTCTGTAGAACTCTTTTTCTTAGGCTGAGGTCCGCTGAAAAGTTTTATCATGTTTTCATCACGTTTTCTGGATGGGCCATGAATATCACAAGAATCAATCATTGTTTCTGAAAAGAAAAATTCAATTTCGGTTTTAGGACAACTGGGCAGGGCTTTTAAATGAGATTCTTTACAAATAGATTCGGTCTTTATACCCTCTGGTCGCGCAAAATCTTTTACAGGTAGTCCCCTATGAAGAGAACTCATGGTTTTTACCCAAGTGGGAATAGCAGCCAGGGTTCCAGTGACCCCTCTTCCCAGAGAACGCCTCTCATCAACTCCAGCCCACACTCCACAAGCGATCTGTGGAGTAAATCCGACAAACCAGGCATCGGAATAATCATTTGTGGTACCAGTTTTTCCTCCGGCAGGTCGGTTAAAGCCTAAGCCCGGTATTGAAGCACCGGTTCCGCAGCAAACTACCGAGCGTAAAAGTGAAGACATTAGAAAAGCCGTCTGAGCAGAAAGCACTTCCCGTTCTTCAGGTATATGCGATTCGAGGATACGTCCGTTTCTGTCAACGATTTTTTCGATGGAATAGGGCTTTTTCCAGATCCCCCCATTAGCAAATATTGCATAAGCCGAGGTTAACTCAATAGGAGTTGCTTCACAGGCACCGATAGCCAAAGAAGGTACCGGATTCAGGGTATGTTTTAATCCCATTCTCCTGGCGTAATCAATAACCACATTTACCCCGACCTTATTAAGAACCTGAATTGCCACCAGGTTTACCGATTTGGCAAGCGCCTGTCTTAATGTAATAGGCCCGAAAAAAACTTTATCATAATTTTCCGGTCTCCACTCGCCATCTGGAGTCATAAGCGTTATAGGCTGATCCAGTATCACAGATGCAGGAGTAAAGCCATTCTCCAAAGCTGCAGTATATACAAATGGCTTAAATGCAGAACCGGGTTGTCTGCGTGCATAAAGAGCTCTGTTAAATTTGCTTTCATTAAAATCCCGGCCGCCTATCATCACCAGAATAGCTCCTGTGTTGACATCCAGAGCTATTACCGACATCTGAGCCTTTCTCAGTTTTATAGAATCCGGATATTTTGAGAACTTTTCCTCATGGAAAGCATAAATGGAGTCGAATTTTTCCAGAAATTTCTCACGGCTAATATTTATTGTTTCGTGTGCGTTAGTGCTGTCCAGAAAAATGCGGTTTAGCCGTTTCTGTAAACTAATCACCTGTTGCTGCAATGCATGTTCGGCGGAGTCCTGAGCAACTGGATCAAGGGTCGTGTGAATGGTTAAACCACCATTGTATAACAGATCATCACCATATTTATCTGCGATATATTTTCTAACCATTTCGGTGAAATAGGAACCCACTGATGCAACAGCTTTTTTAGGATTAACCGAAAGAGGTTCATTCATAAGCTTTTTGGCAGTAGCTGCATCAATGAATTTAATAGCCTTCATGGCTTTAATCACTTCATTGCGGCGTTTGGTCATACGGCCAAGGTTTGCGTTTTTATCGGGTCTATACTTTTCAGGAGTCTGAATAAGTCCAGCAAGCATAGTACATTCATTCAGATTCAGCTCAGATACATGTTTGCTGAAATATCGTTCACTGGCAGCTTCAACCCCATAAACACCGGCACCCAGGTATACCTGATTAAGATATAATTCAAGAATCTCCCGCTTTGTGTAACAAGATTCCAATTGTATGGCAGTCAATGCTTCTCTCAGTTTTCTTATCATGGAAGCATCCGCAGTAAGATAAACATTACGAGCCAATTGTTGGGTAATGGTAGAAGCCCCCTGAGCATAACCTCCTCTTACCACATTTACCAGCACCGCACCGATTATTCTCTTAATATCTATACCCCAGTGCTTATAAAAGCGACGATCTTCAATAGCAATAAGTGCGTTTTGAAGATTCTGGGGAATTTTATCAATGGAGACCCAAAATCTTCGCTCAACACTAAATTCATGAATTAAAGTACCATCTTTACCCAGTACCTTAGATACCAGCTTCTGCTCAATATTTTGCATCTGATTCAAAGTTGGAAGAGACTGATAAAGCCGATATAAAAACCAGCTTCCTGATACTGCGGTTAAAACGATACTAAACAGGAAAAAGTAGATCAGTACGATCCAGATTTTACCTCGGATTTTGTTTGATTCAGTTTTTCCGGAATCTTCGGAACTTTCAGCAAATAATGATGATAATTTCTTTTTCATGAAGGTAAAAATATAGCCCGTGGAGTTATAAGTCAACCCGCAAGAAGATGTTTTTGCTCAAGTTCCTTTTTATACAACCGATTCTACAGTATTCCTTATAGTCAGGAGATAGTCCATAAGAAATGCTTCTCCATCTCTAAAGGGTTGAGTTTTCCTGGTCTGAAATCTTTTCCCAGTTAAAGCTTATTTCCTCGGAATGCATATCTATTTGAAAAACTAACTTCCATTTTAAAAAGCCCCCTTAGTATATTTTCTGGTTAATAATTTTGAATGGAGAACGCATGCAAAAAAAAGCTTTAATCACAGGAATCACAGGTCAGGACGGATCTTATCTGGCTGAACTGCTTTTGGAAAAAAATTATCAGGTACATGGAATGATTAGAAGAGCCAGCTATTTTAATCGCCGCCGTATTGATCATTTATATAAAGATCCCCATGGGAAGAACACAAATCTCTTCCTTCACTATGGTGATATGACCGACAGCAGCAACATGAATAGAATGCTTGAGCGGATTCAACCTGATGAGATTTACAATCTTGCTGCTCAATCCCATGTTAAAGTCTCTTTTGAAGTTCCTGAATATACAGCAGATGTCGATGCAACTGGCACCTTGCGGCTGCTTGATTGTATCAGAGAGTCAGGAATCAAGACCCGGTTTTATCAGGCGTCCACATCAGAACTGTATGGGAAAGTACAGCAGGTGCCCCAATCAGAAAAAACCCCGTTTTATCCCAGATCTCCTTATGCCGTAGCAAAACTTTATTCCTACTGGATTGTAGTAAATTATCGTGAAGCTTACAATCTACATGCCTCCAATGGAATTCTGTTCAATCACGAATCTCCACGTAGAGGTGAGAATTTTGTCACCAGAAAAATTACAATCGGTGCCGCAGCAATCAAGGCAGGTCTGAAAGACTGCCTCTATATGGGCAACATCGATTCAAAAAGGGACTGGGGATATGCTCCTGACTATGTAAAAGCCATGTGGATGATTTTACAACACGATAATCCTTCCGACTACGTAATAGCCACTGGAGAAATGCATACAGTGCGTGAATTTATCGAAAAATCTTTTCAGATACTGGGAATGCAGATACAGTGGGAAGGTAGCGGTGCCGATGAGGTGGGAATCGATAAAAGCAGTAACAAAGTAGTTGTGAGAATCGACCCCCGCTATTATCGACCTACTGAAGTAGATCAGCTTCTGGGTGATGCCACCAGGGCACGGGAAATCCTGGGATGGAAACCCACCGTTACCTTTGAACAACTGGTAGAAATTATGGTTAAAGCTGATTATGATGCAATTATGCAGAATAAATTTTAAAAACTGTCTTTATTTAGCAAACCAGACCTTATCAAATCAGCAAATTGTCTGTTGCAGAACTTATTAACTACCGACACCATCTATGGTCATAAGAATTGTAAATTATAAATTAATTAATCCTTTTCTCTTCTCTATTTCCGTATTGCTGATTCTGGTTGGTTCTATTACAGGAGCCAAAAGAGATGATGATGACATCCGCTGGCAGGAAACTTCACTGGAATTAGACTGTCTGCCATTTAAACAAACCTTCATCGATTCTTTAAGAACAGTATATCAGATTACTCCACATATCGAATCTATGCGATCTCTCCCTAAATTAATACCTTGTATCCCAGAAACCCTGGTTTACGAAGTCAATTGGGGACCATTCAAGGCAGGATACCTGATATTGACTGTTGAGCCAGTTCAACACAACCAGACCATAAAACTCGGAGGAAAGGCATTATCCAGCAATTTTATAAGTGCATTCTACAAAATGCGTGATTATGTAATCTCTACAGTTGATAGTAAGGGTCTGTATCCGCTTTTTTTTGAACAACACATCCGTGAAGGTAAAAAATATAAGGCAGACCGCTGGATTCTCTATGATCATTTTACCCAAAAAGCTGTCATAAAAGAAAAAGAACTCAAGACTGTCGATGCCCCCCAGTTTCTTCACGACTATTTATCATTACTTTATCAGGTCCGTTCGATGAAAACTGAACCAGGCGATACATTCTGTTTCAATATCTATATGCACAAAAAAGTCTATCCTCTGTGGTTTCAATGCAAGGAAAGTAAAGAAGTAAAAGTAGAGTGCGGCACTTTTAATTGCACATTAATAGAACCTAAACTGGTAGGTGACGGTGAAACATTCAACAGAAAAGACAGAATAGAAGTCTGGATTTCCAATGATGAAAGAAGAATGCCTATTCAGATAAAATCAAAAATTAAATTTGGTATGATCTCCGCAAGGCTGATCTATTTTTCAAAAAGCTAATAACAAGGATCTGAAATGATAGAAAACCTGCTTTCAATTGATAAGTCTATCTTTCTTTTTATAAATAATTATTGCTCGAATGCTGTTTTTGATGTTTTTTTTATGACCATTACCGAAGCCAAATTCTGGATTATCCCATCCATTGCAGCAATGATCTTCTTTATAAAACATGAAAAGAAAAAAGCGGTTGTCATTCTTGGTTTAGCAGTGATTACTGTGGCAATATCAGATCCAGTCTCTTCTCAGATACTTAAGCCGATTTTTAGACGGTACCGTCCCTGTCATCCGGAATTTTTCATTCAGGGAGGTAATTTTTTGGCCGGCATGAGGACTTCTTTGTCCTTTCCCTCTTCGCATTCCATGAATATATTTGCACAGGCAGCTCTTTTTTCCTGTTTTTATCCTTCAAAAGCACCAATTTTCTATAGTTTTGCTTCATTAATTGGAATCTCCAGAATATACGTAGG
>CAYPMS010000080.1:0-17063 GCA_964411655.1 uncultured Fibrobacter sp. | reverse complement strand
CAATACGTAATCAGGTGATTTCATATTGTCGGTATTTTAATGAGCAGACCCCGATTCGAAAGAATCGAGGCTTATAATATAATAAGAAAGAGAGGAAAAAGCAAGGGCTGAAAATAGCCAATCAATGGTGAAACAATCTTATACCACTGAAAGCCATCACCATTCCGTACTCATTACATGCCTCAATCACAATATCATCCCTGACCGAACCACCAGGCTGCACAATGAAATTCACACCACTTTGCTGGGCACGATCAATACTGTCCCTGAAAGGAAAGAACGCATCCGATGCCATTGAAATACCACTCATCAGATTAAGCCACTCCCTTTTCTGATCGAAAGACAATCGGACTGGTGTCTGTTTAAAATTATTTTGCCAGGTAAATAGTTCAGCCGGTGAAAGATTATCCTCCAGATATTGATCAATAGCGTTGTCCCGGTCAGGCCGTGCTATCTTTTCTTTAAAATTCAAGTTAATTACAGAAGGGTTCTGCCTCAAATACCAGCGATCTGCCTTTGAAGCAGCAAGCCTTACGCAATGAATCCTGGATTGCTGTCCGGCTCCCACACCTATTACCTGCCCATCCAAAGCCAGACAAACAGAGTTAGACTGAGTATACTTGAGAGTAATCTGTGCCACTATAAGATCCCTTATAGCACTGTCTGGAATTGTTTTGTTAACAGTCACCCTGTTTTTGAGACAATCCACAGAGAGTTTAATGTCATTACGGCGTTGTTCAAAAGAAACACCCATAATTTCACGTGTTTCCATTAATGGTGGTTCATAAGAGGGATCGATCTGGATAACCACATATCCCCCATTCTTTTTGGATTTTAAAACCTCCAATGCCCCTTCTTCAAAACCTGGAGCAATGACACCATCAGAAACTTCTCTTTTCAGAAGCTTTGCAGTACTAAGGTCTACAGTGTCACTAAGAGCCACAAAATCACCGAAACTGGATACCCTGTCCGCTCCACGAGCCCTGGCATACGCGGTAGCTAAAGGACTAAGCTCCAGATCATCCACAAAATAGGCTTTTTTAAGCTCTTTTGTGAGTGGAACTGCTACTGCAGCCCCTGCCGGACTTACATGCTTAAATGATGCTGCGGCAGGAAGCTCCAGTGCTTCCTTTAACTCCTTTACCAAAAGCCATGAATTAAACGCATCCAGAAGATTAATATACCCGGGTCTGCCATTAAGAACGGTAATTGGAAGTTGCCCTGAACTCATGAAAATTCTTGCAGGTGCCTGATGCGGGTTAATTCCATACCTGAGCTCTAACTGATTCACAAGTAATTCCTTTCAGGAAAAAAATTTAAGTTTGTCGAAATCCAGAGTTGCAAAATGATCTTCAATTTTCTCAGCCCTGCGGATTTGGATCACTTCCCCATTCTCCCGTAACAGCAGTTCTGCAGAACGCAACTTGCCATTGTAATTAAACCCCATCGCATGTCCATGTGCACCCGCATCATGGATAACCACGATGTCTCCGGGTTCGACCAGCGGAAGAGCCCTGTCAATGGCAAATTTATCATTGTTTTCACAAAGCGATCCGGTAACATCGTAAACAGTATTACAGGGTTCATTCTCTTTACCAAGAATAGTTATATGATGATAAGCACCATAAATTGCAGGCCTCATGAGGTTTGCCATGCATGCATCCAATCCAACATACTTTTTGTAAGTATTTTTTATATGTAAAACTCTTGAAATCAGATAACCAAATGGTCCGGTAATCATCCTTCCGCATTCAAGAAATATTTTCATCGGGTGAAGTCCAGCTGCTACGATTATCCTTTCATACGCTTCCTTTATCCCGCAGGAAACTACAGCCGTATCAACCGGGTTCTGCTCCGGGCGATAAGGGATTCCTATTCCTCCTCCCAGATTTACAAATTCAATTCTGATTCCATCATTCTTAAACACCTCAACTGCCAACTCAAAAAGCATGATCGCAGTATCTATAAAATATTGAGGATTCAGTTCATTTGAGGCCACCATAGTATGAAGCCCGAAACGGCTGGCTCCTTTTTGGGCCAAAAGTCTGTAACCCTGGTGAATCTGATCACGGGTGAAACCATATTTTGCTTCCTGAGGATTTCCTATTATGGCATTGCCACTTCTTAATGGCCCCGGATTGTAGCGCAAGCAGATAAGTTGAGGTATCCCGGCATGTTTTTCCAGATATGGAATATGAGAAATGTCATCCAGATTGATTATTGCACCAAGCGCCCTGGCCTTCTGAAATTCAATCGCAGGAGTATCATTGGAAGAAAACATTATCTGTTCTGCTGAAATATCACATTTTTCAGCTAACAATAACTCTGCAAGTGAGCTGCAATCTGCTCCACACCCTTCACTTTTAAGAATTTTCATCAGAAAAGGATTAGGCGCAGCCTTAACCGCAAAGTATTCCTTGAACCCGGGTGCCCAGGAGAAGTCCCGGATTAGTTTACGCACATTGTTACGTATACCACCTTCATCGTAAATATGAAAAGGTGTAGGATTTTTTTCAATAATGGTTTCGATCTGCTGTTTTGTAAACGGTAGATTTTTCTTTAACATAGCTTTTATTTCACTCCTGCCCAAAGGCATCATTTCTGAATGCTGAAAAGAAGAAGAAAATGAAAAATTTCTGAGACTGTTGAAAATACGTATTTTTTATTTCTTTGTCACTGAATTTTAACCTGCTCAGACATCAATACGACTCAATGGGTGAGAAAATTTTTTATGTATCTTTCAGACTTTAACAATCAGTTTCACTCTTCAGTTTTTCTATTATTGCATTCCACTGTCTGTCAGTAGCAGCATAGAATGTTTTTTTATTCCCATTTTCCAGTTTAACGGTCAGAGCGTAAGCATGCAACATCAGCCTTGGCACATTCCCAACAGGCCTGGGAGAACCATAAATCCTGTCACCCAAAACAGGATGTCCTATATGATACATGTGAACCCTTATCTGATGCCTTCTCCCGGTTATCGGATGTAATTTCAGTAACGATGCACTCCTGAACTCTTTTTCAACAAAGTAGTCGGTCTGAGATTTTTTTCCACGCTTATCCACCCCCATTCGCCCGGAACCAAACTGATATATCGGTTCTGAGACACTACCGGAGCAACTCAATTTTCCAGATACTACTGCCAGATAGGTTTTCTCTGTTTCCCTTTTTTCGAACTGAAGGCATAAATTTCTATGCGACTTGGCCGATTTAGCAAATAGGACAACTCCACTGGTTTCGCGGTCCAGTCTGTGAACTGTAAATATCTTAATTCCCCTTATTTGCTCCAGATACTTACAAAGTATTTCCGAATCTTCAATCCCACGACCAGAAATTACTGCAACACCCGGATTCTTATTTACAACAATCACAGATTCATCTTCATATATTATTTCTTGAAACATGTCTTTAGGTTTGCTATTCTGTCCCATTAGAAATTGGTAGCAAAAATCATTGCAAGTGAGTAGAGAAAAGGCAATTCTTGTCTTCTATCTACCACCGTAATATTCCCAATGAAGAATCTCAGGAAGGCTCTTACGAACTTTGTTAAACGAAGAAGACACCGGATAGCCAATTGGAGTAAATGCTACCGGTTCAATATGTGTTGGAAGCCTTAATACCTTTCTGGCCTCAGAAGCATTAAACGAACCAATCCAGCAGGTACCAAGACCTTTCTCTGTTGCAGCAAGAGTAATATGATCCAAAGCGATAGCAATATCTATATCACCAAAATCTTTCCCATCTTTTCTTTTCCAGGAAACACTGTGATCGCAACACACAGCTAAAATAACCGGCGCACTCAGAAACCAGGGCCGGTCATTAACCGCTCTCAGTCTCTCCCTGTCATCCATCTTCTGGATCAATATAAATACCCAGGGTTGAAAATTACACGCAGAAGGAGCTAACCGACCAGCTTCAAGAACGGATAGCAATACGGATTGATCGACTGGCTTATCCAGAAATTCCCGAACAGAATGTCTTTTTTGTACCAGTTCCAGAAAATCCATCTAATCTGCCTTTCTCTGTAGATCTTCCATTTCCTTTTTCAGACGCTCAATCTCTTTATCAATCTGCTCCTGCTGCCCCTGCATCTGCTGAATAATCTTCTCCGAATCAGCCTGCGTTCCAGCGATCTTCTGAACCGTAGCTAAAGCATATTCTATATCTTCGCTTACCTTCGAAATATTTCGTGAAAAAAACAAGGATCGGTAATGCTCATTAGTGAAATGAAAATAATCGTCGAATTTTTTAATGTAATCTTTCTGCAACGTATAAAGACTATCATTTTGTGTCGACATAGAAGAATTTATTCCCGAAAGAGACAATTTTTCGACTTTCTCTGCAAGAAAACTGTGAGAGAGCCTGTTACTTTCATACTGCATTCTCTGATAGTTTAAAGTATCACTGTTTGGAGCAACAGCACTCTTTATTTTTTCAGAAGCCTCCAGAAGAAGAGCACGCGACTGCTCATACTGTTTCTGAAGCAGATGACCATACGCCTGGATCAGTAACCCTTCACACTGAATTACTGTTTTATTGGAACTCTTTCTTAACATCTGTCCTAAACTAATACAATCATTCCACTGCCTCGCTTTAAGAGCCGTCCAGCACTGTCCAAGCAACGCATCTTCAAAATAATAACTGGTCTGTGGTACCATACGCAAAGCGACCACTGCCTTGGAAAGAGTGTTTTCCTCATAGAAAATATAGCCAAGAAACAGATATGATCGGTTAATCATCTCCTTTTGCCCCTCAGTAACCGGTTTGGTACTTATGCAATTTTCAAGGGCAGTTACAATATCACTGGTATTCTGATCATCCATTCTCGCCCTGACAACAGCCAGAGCATGCTGTGCATACACATAATCCGGATGAGAGTCGGGAACCATGGAAAGAGCCTGAATTGCCTTTCCATATTCGTTTATTTGTAAATAAGATTCACCCATGAGATATGCACCATGAAATCTTAGAGAATCAGGGACACCCGGTTTGCTTAATTCCACAAACTGATTTGATACTTTTCCATATTCTCCATTACGATAATAAATTCTCATCAGGCCAAGATCAGCATAAGGTATTGCAGAACTTTTTGTATACTGGTTTTTCATTTTATCATAATTTTGAATTGACACATTCCTCATATCCAGTTCTTCCTGACAACTTGCTCTATAGTATTCCACCCAGTCATTTTTAAAGAAATCAGGAAATTCCACGATAATTCTGCTGAATATAAAGAAAGCATCCCAGTATTTTTTTTCGGAGTAAAGTTTACGTGCTCTGTTGTAAAGTTCATTTGGAGAAAGAGACGCGAGTCTGGCAAGTCTTCGTGCATAAATCTCTTCCCTGTGTTTTCCAAAAGCTATTCTGGTGTAAATAGTATGCCCGGTGGCATCATTGTCTTTTTCGGTCATAACATTATACTGATATAATATCTCCAGATCACGGCCGTTATTTACACTCGGAGCATTCACACCAAAAGCCATACCCCAATAATCAAGAGCATCTTCATCAAAACCGAACTGAAGATACATCTTAAGAAGCCGAAGCATCCAGGCACCCAATTTCACATTAAGATCCCACTCAAGTTTTTTGGCAATGCTGGATCCACTTGCACCATCGCTGAATTCTCCGGCAGCAGCCCAAAAGTCCTTCAGATCAAAATCCACTGCACTTTCCAAACGACTTTCCCAGTACTTTCCAAACCAACTGAACTTTATATCTCTTGAAAAACTCCCTGCCCCTGCTTCTTCTGTCTCCCCCTTCATTTTCGGTGTAATCAGATTCTGTGTTGAGAGTCCCAGCAAATGATCACCAAATACAGGATCTCTGATAAGCCGATAGGTAAGCCCTATATCCATTCCTATTCCCCAGACTGGATCACCAAAAGCAGTCTGTACAGCAGTTGTAAGATTTATCCCCGCAGAAAACCGATTCCAGAAATGCCAGGCATAGGAAGCCATGATAAGATAATTGCTGTTGGATTTTCCTCCCTTGGCAGGGATAAGATTATCCCCACTTACGACCCCCTCCTGGACCATTCCTTCTGGAGAAAAAAGGAAAGTAAGGCCAGCCGATTGATACAAACCGATAGGAATAGTAACTCCCAGCTCACCATGTTTGAACTCACCATTCAGAATAGGTGCAAAAGCCAGTCTGGCTGAAAGATAATTCTCTTCGGTAATAAATGCCGGATTGGTAAGTGGGGAGTATTGAGCGATCATATCACGCCAGCGCTGCGTCAGAAGAAATTCTCCCGGTAAACCGGTTCCATGAATCTCCACCGTTACAATTAACAGGCAAAACCCAGGTAGAATTTTTCTGATTATCTTTCTCAATGTCATTAATCCTGCCTTTTTCGAAAATCTTTACTATTTTATCGGTTTACGGGTAACACCAATTTTAAACTGTTTCTTGCTGGTTTTATTATCAACATCTGTGGTTACAACAGAAAACAGGTAAGTGCCTCTTCCAACCGCCCTCCCCTTTTTATTGTAACCATCCCAGTATATGCCATAATCATTACCCTCTACTTTAAATACATACAAATCCGATCGAACCAGATTCCCCACCACATCATAAATCATTACTCTGCCGTAAGCACTATCGACCCTGGAATCTGCTTTTGTAACCTTTAGCGGTTTACCTTTAACTTCCAGACGAATTACAGTCCCTTTTGTTCCGGTCCCTCCTGAGATCTTAATCTGATGCTTAATAACCGGCGCAAACCTTTCCCTGATTCTATGGTCAATCTCGGTAACTCCGGGGCTAAATGGACTATTACTTGGAATGTATTGAAGTGTAATTGTACCCCACTCAATAGCCGCTTTACGGCTGTTAACATGCGGTCTGTTTCCAGGTTTATCGGTTACTCCGCCTGAAGAATTCAATTGTATACTGTCCCTCACTGCATCCAACGTGATCTTTTCAGAAACAATCAATATAGCAGTGCTGTCGTCAACAATGATCATCGAAGTAAATGGATTCTGGACAATATTGTTATCATGATATAAACGGAAAATTCGATTAGGATCTCTATTGGCAGATGCCGGCCACTCAACCTGTTCACTTATAGTCACCCTGATCGAGTCTGGTGTTCCAATACTCTGCTCATTTGACAGTGACCCCGAATAAAACGTTGCCTTGTTTACTACCGGTCCGGCTCCATCTTTACTCTCCATACCCAAAACCGGTGCCAGCCCTTTTATATCCATGACATTTAACAAAGGCTTCCAATCAGTCTGAAACTGATCAGTTGTTTTCTCTTTAAGAAACAGCCTCAATACATTGCCATTATTGATGAGACTGATACTGTCAATCTGGAATGGGGCCTCCCTGAAAAGCAGTTCGAATGCATCTTTCATTTTCTGATTAAATGCTACTTTACTATTAAAATATACATCCACCTGATCAAGGTATCCATCGCCATCTGCGTCACCAGTAACAGCAGAATCCGCAACTGCATCTCCTGGACCTATAACAAATTGAACTGTGGATTTTATAGGTTTAGCATAAGGGTCCTCAGGGTTAATGAATGTAGCAGTAATAGAGATGGTAGTAAAAGGAGTTTTAGGAAAAATAGTTATACTTCCCTTGCCACCTGAAACTAATTCTGCCCTGTTTTGAGGATCGACAAGCTCAAGGCTGATCAGATTATCCCAATCCTCACGCCACCCAAGTGTATCAAATGCATGTCCATAGACAGAGAATTGTTCACCGGCTGCTATGGTATCGCCGCTTTTTAATATAAATTCCTCCAACTGTTCAGGATTGCCCGGCTTTGAATAAAGACGCAAATTTGCCATAGGAGTAAAAAGATTGGTGGTAATCTTAATACGGCTGTTAACTGTGTGCCGCTCAGCATAAAAGAAATCAAATTCGTATTTTCTCCCGACCTTAAGTCCCAAAGTATCTGCAATCTCATCCAGATCAATCTGGTCAGCTAAAGAAATGTGAATACCCCCAATATCCATAGCAAGTCTGCCATCAATAAAAGCCCATACATCATCATCACCGAGAAACTCAAATTTCAAACCTTGGTTATAAGTAAAAGTGGTGTGTAATTCCATAGTAAATGAGTAGTTATTGCGTTTTCCCTCATTGCCAAAACCTCTCTCATTAATCCAGAAAAATTCACCGGTTCTGTTCTCACCGCTTCTCTCAAACTGATACACCCCATCTCCGATATGGATAAATGGAAGAGAATCTTCAATCACAATATTTTTAAAGGCAGTGTCATGAGTTTCGGTTATGATTTCATATTCAAATCCATTTATGTCTGCATATTTCGGACAGGTAAAATCCCCTGGCTGCCATGGTTCAAACCATTTGTGGATGTAGTAATTAAAAAAGGGCTTTGGACCTAAGACTGGCTTTTTATTGGCATTGAGCGTATCCGCAACCATTCCCGTGCGCAACCCGCTGGCGTGATCGGCTTCAAACTCAGGATTAGTTTTATCGGAATGAAAATCATAGAATGTTACCGGTATCCAAATGGTATCCGGGAACTGTTGGGAGAAGGATTTCTGCAGGGAAAAGATGGTTATAGTAATGACCAGAATGTTTATTGGCACTCTATTGCCAAATGAAATAAAGAATTTTTTTTTGTTACCCATAAGAAACTCCGATCATTATGAATTATACCAGCAACACTCCAGATGAACTGAAAAAGACCCATATATATAATATACTCGGGATTGTTATTTTTACTATTTCACTGTAATCTTCTGAGCAGTTTAACTACCTTTGGATCGGTACCTCCAGCATTAATATATAACTCATAATGTTTTTTCGCCTTCTTATGGTCATTTTTTGCATAGTAAATATTGCCTATATGACGGTAAGCATCTTTATATTTCTCACTGTCCAGCTTTACAGCCTTGAGATATTCCTGGATAGCCACTTCTTCGATTTTCATGGCTCTGTACTCATGCCCCAAGGCATAATGCAATGCCGGATTGTTTCTGGTATATTTAAGCCCATCCCTTAGTACCTGAATAGCCATGGAATGATCCTTATTTTTGCTGTAGATCCTTGCCATGCAGTAATAAGCTTCAACGTTTTCTCTGTCTCTCTGAGAAACCTCCTTATACATCTCCATGGCATTATCAAATTCTTTTGCCCCTTCGTATGCTTTACCCATATCCAGCATAATTCCAGTGTTTTCCGGATCTCCAGCCATAGCTTGAGCAAAATTCATGATTGCTGAATTATATTTTTTCCTTATGAGATCGATCTTACCCAAAGCAGCCAGAATTTCAGGCGCATCCGGTAAAAGCTTTTTAGCCCTGTTTAAGGAGGTTAGGGCCGCATCAACTTTTCCTTCAGCAGTATTAATCTCTGCATCAGCCAGGTAATACCAGCCATGCCTTTGTGTTCCGTTTTTGGCTATGATTTCTTTTGCCTCATTTATTTGATTGTCATCCAGAAGGTAATGAGTCAATCTGTAAATTGCCTCTCCATTTTGCGAGCCTTTGGAAATAATCTCTTCAAACAGACGTTGGGCTGATTGAGTATCTCCCAACCTATGGTAAGAACGGGCAAGTTTCAAGGCTGCTTTTTGGTTAAATCCGTTTGCATCCATTGCAGATTTAAAATAGCTGGCTGCCAGTTTGAAATCGGATTCATCAAAATAGATATCACCTAATGCCAGGAAGCACTCACCACACTTATTATCATTTGCAATAGAGGCTTCCAGAAGTTGTTTGGCAGTATCAGGTATTTCCAGCGCTCGGTAGGTCAAACCAGCCCAACGTAAAGCCTCAGTGCTCGCATTTTCTTTCAAAGCAATCGAACGGATCGTTTTACGTGCATCTGCGTATTTCCCCAGATAATACAGAGATTCAGTCAAGCCGATTCTATAATCTTCCTGGTTTGGCTGGGCTGCAATAAGCTTGTAGAAAATAGATAATGCTTCACTATATTTTTTTTGGGAGTTTAGATAAGTACCTAATAAAAACCTGGCATCAAGATTGGAAGGACTCAATTGAACAGCTTTACGCAAATACTCCTCTGCACTTTTCAAATCATTTCTCTGTTTGTAGTATAATGCTACCTTGTAGGCAATTTCACCATCATTTGGTGCACATTGTGATGCTATACGCAAATGAGTTATAGCCTGTTCGTATTTTCCTGTGCTCTGATAAATTTCTACCAGTTTCATCCTGAAGTTGTTATCACATTTCTTGATTTTTACAGCATCCTCCATAACAGGAGCAGCCTCTGTCAATTTTGAATCAGCAATAAGCAGCTCTGCCAGTTCCTTAAGAAGATTGTAATTAGTACTGTCTATCCTTACCCATTCCTTAAGAATCAAAGTCAGATTTCTGGTATCCTTTTCCTTTCTATAACATTGAGCAAGCATGCCAATTATCTGAAGATCATTTTTGTTAATTTCATGTGCCTTTGAAAGCGAAACAATAGCATTTGTAAAATCACCGGATTTAAAGAATGCCTGTCCCAGCATCGAATACAGTTCAGGATTATTGTTCATTACTGTTGAAGCTTTCTGCAGAGATTTTGCAGCTTCAGAGTATTGTCCCAAACTGAGCTGAATAGATCCTAATGTGTACCACCCTTCAGAATCGTTATCCGCATTACTCAAATATTTCTTATAATTTGTAATCGCTTCATTTTTCATCCCCCTCTCAGCCTGTGCTCTAGCCAGCATACCCCTTAATCTATTGGGAGCTTCTTCAAACTGAAGTGCCTTACTCAGATAAATGGATGCACTATTCCAGTTCTTTTTCTGAAAATAGATAACAGATAACTTCTCAAAGTTCCTGAAATCTGAAGGGTAAATTTTAACATTACTCAATAACTGGGCCTCAGCCTCATCGGTTTTTCCCTGTTTTTCATAGAGTTCAACCAAATGATAAGCATATTCAGCATTCTTACCAGCCTGAGCCAGATATTTTTTGTACATGGCAGTGGCCTCGGCAAGATTGTTATTTTTTTCATGCATTTTGGCTGACAACTCAATTGCCCGTAAATCTCTGGGATTATTTTTAAGTATATACTCCAGTTGCGGTAATGCTTTTGAAACCTGATTTGAATTTATATATGATTCGGCCAGTATAGCAGCATCTTTGACTTCTATAAGAGAAGGTGAAACATCCTGTAACAGCCGGATAACTTCACTATAATTTTTATCTTTAAATTCCAGATGCGCTAACCTTAAATTGACTTGAGGATTTTTAATCTGTTTCTGGATCGATAGGGCATAAGCATTTTTTGCTTCAGAAGTATTCCCCATTTTTTCAAATAATTCACCAGCAGTAATCAGATTCTTTTCATATTTTTTATTATTTAGATTAAATAGTTTCAGATGTGCTTGCGCTGCGGCGCTGTCTTTACCGCTTTTTTGATATCCTTCAGAAAGAGCCAGTAAAGCAATTTCATTTGAAGGCTGCTTGAGAACACATTTCTCGTATGCTTGCAGAGACTGAGATAAATTTCCAGCATTCTTAAATTCCTGTGCAAGTTCAAACCAGGTCTGGGCATCAGCATCTCCCTGCTCCTGAGCTCTGGCATAATATTTCAGAGCCGCAGCATTATCTTTTAATTTTAAAGAAAGAATGGCTAATCGATAGATGACCTGAGTCCCTCCGGCACCCATACTGACCAGCTTCAAATACTCGTTCCGGCTATCTGAAGCAGGTTCTGTCTCATAGCTTAAAGAAGCAATCTGAGACTGAAGCAAAGTATCATTTTTTGTCACCGCACTTTCTTTTTTATAGAATTTGAGAGCATTCTCCTTATCTCCTTTTGACAAAAGCGCATCTCCCAGCATTCTGCTTACCCCTGGAGTATTAATATCTTCAGGTGCCACCTTTTTAATGCACTCCAATGCAGAGCTTATCTGCCCTCTTTTTATATAAACAATTGACAATCCAAGGTTACACTGACTTGCATATTCTTTTTTATTACTTACTTTGGTAAAATAAGAAAAAGCTCTCTCATAATCCTTTTCCCGGATTAAAACCCATCCCAGCCCCATCAATACCCGATCATCAGCAGTTCCAGCCCTAACACTTGCCTCCAGATGCACCTTTGCTTTTGCAGTATCCCCATTGGTTAACCCCAGCACACCAAGCTCTCTCTGCAAAAAACCATGGTTGGTATATTTGGGCGCAATCTTTTTTAACAGCTCGTAAGCATTCCTGCTATCACCGGCCATTTCACTTGATTTGGCAGCTTTAAGGTATGCTTCCACATTATCTGGCGCCATCTCTATCACCTTCTGATAATATGCGGAAGCCTTGGAATACCGTTTTAGGTTGAAATTGAGATCACCAAGATAAATATCCGGTTGTGGATCTTCAGGAAGATATCTGGAAGCCTCATTAAATGCGGATAGTGCTTCCTCATTTTTAGAAAGCAACATCAGACTTCTTCCATATTCAAGGAAAGCCTTCCCCTGATTTTTATTTAATTTTATCAGACGACTTCCATATTGCAAAGCTTCCTGAGCTTTACCTGCATCATTGTTTATTCTGGCGAAATACAGAAGTGCAAATGGATCATCCGGATCATCCTTAAGAATATTTTCATAGACCTTTTCTGCTTCCTTTTTCCTCCCCAAACCCTCCAGAGCATAAGCTTTCTCAGAAATTAACTCTGCACTCCTGAGCCCCCTCTGCTCACCTAAAATGGTGATCCTCAGAGCGTCTTCCATCATATTTGACTTACGGAAATTTCTGGCAAGCGGCAAGTAAACAGGGTAAAATTCCGGTATTGTCATAAAAAGCATATTATAGGCCTGTGCAGCATCATTGTATCTTCCCATAAGCTCCAAAAAAGAACCAGCTCTATAATAAGCAAGCAGCATATTGCGATCTTTTTCACAGATTTTAACATATTCATCTGCAACCAGAGCTGAATCAACAATGCTGGAAAATCGCTCTCTTATTATGCATTCACCAAGCATCTTAAGAGTCTTTTGATCAGAGCTGATTGCTGGAATTCTTACAAAGCGGCTGAGTACTGCAGGCGTCTGGATATTAAATTCTTTTAACAGAGAAACAAAAATCTCATCAAATTCCGCTCCAATGGAACTTAATTTAAAACTCCGCTCAATAGTTGTTTCTATTTCCCTGGTTTTGGCTGAATATATTTCTAAATAATAAAACATGGTTTTCTGGCGTAATTGCAGCTCGAATTTCTGTATACCCACATGTTGCGCATTAAATTTTTTAGCTATGTCGAAATAGTTGTTTTCAGAAGGATATTTTGAAAAATCGCTGTGTTCTGGAAACACAGCTTTGATCGAATCATGAGTTATAATGTTGAATTGATCAAATCCTGCAGACTTGAATTCAAAGAAAGCTTCGATCAGTGCAATCATCCATCGAGATTCAATGCTGGAAGTGGCCTCGGTAGCCCTGGCCAAAAGAAGAACCACTTTCTCCTCTTTTTTAACCGACTCTGAAGAGTCGGATTGAAGAGCTGGAGCCATTGTATCAGCGGTATCAGACTGTGCTTTAGTTTCATTTAAAGCAAATCCCCCACAGATAATGACCATCAGAAGAATTAATTTTAACCGCATAAATATGACTCCCAATCCAAATCCACCATATCTATATCTCAATATAATGGTTGATCCAGTTAAAAATACAATCAGTTTATATTTAATTGTACCCCTTATATACCAAAATAATACTTGTACACCGCTGCTCTCTATCGGAAAATGGCTTCTTCAATAGATCTTATTGCAAAGTATATGTCGACCAAAATCGATAGGCAAGCACACCAATCGATCTTGCCGGTCTGAAAACATTTTTGATTTCTCCATCAAATCATCTTATCTATAAAGGGATTTGGTGTAGCTCGAAGCAGATATTATACAGTTAAGCTATACGCAGATTCCCATAAATTACAGCATTTTGGATTTATGCAGAGAAATGTGAAGTGTGGATTTCTGCGGCTTTTACAGCCATTCAAATAGTTTCTTTCTGAATTTGAAGATTCGGTCTTTTTCTCTATTTTCACCAGGATACCATAACCTCTGTTAAAATCTCCACCTTTAGATTCAGAGAACTCTTACGGCAAGATACCACTCTTAAGTCCCCCGGATTTACACTTCAGGGGATGTTTTTTGAGCATTCCAACCTTTTGTTCGGTTGCATAGCAGTTCTTATATCCGGCTTCAGTTGCCTTCTGCTAACAATTAGCCCTTGTCTGAGCTTTTCAGGATTTTTTCATCCTATAGAATAGCGAGATACCAGGCACATACAAAAAAAAAGGAAAGTGGCAAATTGCCACTTTCCTTTCAATAACCTGCTCAGACGATACCTATTATCCAAGTAACTGTAAAACTCCCTGAGTAGACATGTTTGCCTGTGCCAACATCGAAGTACCAGACTGAGATAGTATCTGGTTTCTGGTAAACTGAGCGGATTCGTGAGCGAAATCAGCATCTCTGATGATAGATTCGGCAGACTGTTGATTGGTATTAGATACAGAGAGGTTATTGATCGCATGTTCCAGACGATTAATAAATGCACCCATGTTAGACCGCATAGTGTTAACACTGTCGATCGACTCATCAAGTGCTCTTATCGCAGCAACAGCCGCATCCTGGCTTGTAAGCGTAGTTGTATTGAGTGTAGTACCGGATCCAGAACCAAGACTGGTGGTAGTAAGGGTGTCGATGGTGACAGTGATTGAATCGCTTCCGTACACTGCATTTGCATCGATCCATAAAGCCGAGCCAGTTGAGCCAATACCAAAACGCTCATTAGCATTGGCTCCGGTTGAGGAGATCAGTTTCATACCATTGTAATTTGTCACTTCGGCAATCCGGTCGATTTCAGAAATTAATTGCTGATATTCCTGATTGGTGTATGCCCGTTCTGTTGAAGTCAGAGTATCGTTAGCTGACTGGACTGCCAGTTCACGCATACGCTGAAGAATGTCGGAGATCTCATTTGCAGCACCTTCTGCGGTGGAGATAACCGCTATTCCATCCTGTGCATTACGCATCGCCTGTGCTGTACCTTTAACCTGAGTTCTGAGGTTTTCTGAAACACCCAATCCTGCAGCATCATCGGATGCACGGTTAATACGTAAACCGGTTGACAATCTTTCCAGAGAAGTCTTCATGTCCCGATTGACCTTGAACATTGCATTCTGAGTGGTCATTGAAGCGATGTTATGATTGATACGCATAGAAACCTCCTTGTTTCGATGATACCCTGCGTAAAGTGGCATCATCTGTGGTGACTACTACTATGGCATCCTTGCCATTTTTCTATTTTTCTTTTCTCATTTCCAGGTTATCTTACTCTTGATAACCGCTTTCATTAACATTATCGTCCTTTCAAATTTCCACCTTTAGTGCTTTTTATAAAACATGGCAGAAGTTTTTTCATTTTGTCACTTTTTTATAAGGGAACGCATTCTTTTATAACGAGTTAGATAGGTGTGCTCTTTAAGAATATGGATGAAGGCATTCTCACTTATCCGCCTGCGCGCACTCTCATTATTACTGTAATATTTGATTTTTTCCTTCAGATCATCTATTGAGCAGTACACAACAATCTCATCTTTTTCAAATAATTCCTCCAGATCTCCCTGCTTATCATTCAAAACAAAACCACCACTTGCGGGGATATCAAAAACACGCTGATTTACTCCTGTAGGCATCTGAGAACTGGTAACATTCAAATTAATCTCGATTCTTTGGTAAACAGATGCCAGTTCGGTTCTGTAATCAATATCCTGGTTAGTTTTAAGCCAGTTTCCACATAACTGCTTCCATCCCTGAGGATCTCCAAAGGTTTCAACCCCAAAATCTTTCATGGAATTTATGATTTTTTTCCGCTTCAGCATGCTTGCATTATGAATTATAAACGACTGTAACCACACTTTATTCCTGGTATCAGATGGTAAAGAAATATTGAGTTGCTGCGAAACTTGAGAAATTATTTCCGCCGGATTATTATGGGAACATTCAGAAATTATCTCTGCAGATTGTTTGACAATCGGATCATAAGAAGAATTCCAAATAATTTTCCTTCTGATATTTTCCAGAAATTCTCCATTCATTGCACTTCCTACAAAGGCTAACTTTACAGTGCATTGGGAATCAGGGCGCTTTGAAAACAGTTCAGTAGATGTAGCTAAAGGCAGATAATACGCATTATTAAATCCAGCTTTCTTTAAATCATTCAGATATGATCTTTCCCAGCAGAAAGCAGTCATATTAGATGTAATGAACTGATGCTGATGCAGAAGAATTGGCGCCGGATCATCCACAAACCACACACAAACTGGTATTCCATATCTAAAAGAGAGATCGCTTAGAATCCCGCTTCCATCAAAACCCATCATGTTTATCGAAACAATCATTTCAGGTCGGACTTTCTGTAGAGTTTCCTCCATTTCACTCTGATAATGCAGACAATTACTGAATTTGCGATAATCAAATACTGTCGCTTTACTGCAGCTTTCTATTGCAGATCTGAGTTCCTCCTGCAGAAAAAAATTACCATATAATAACAACGATGTACTCTCTTTCTTAACAGTTTTTGAGTACAATGTTTCCTGAAGCAATCCATCATAAAAATGTTGTTGTACCCTGTAAGCTACAGGATGCTTGATTACCTGCACATACCTGGCGCCATTAAGAAAATCACGAAGAATTCTTACCGGATCTGAAGTTTGACTGGTTATGAATACCGTTTGTTTACTTAAATTCTCTCTGATACAAATCTCAGCGAGCTCCTTGTAATATTCAATAACTATGATTTTCCTTTCGGTGGAGATTCTATGAAGTAACTGAGAAACATGATAACCCAGTCCTGTCCCCAATAGAATGATCTTATCCCCCCAGATTTTTAAATCCTGAAAATAGCGACATTCCACTTGTGGCTCTACAAGCGAATGAAGATGAATTGTGTTCCCACTTTCGTCCTGCAATCTTGCAGAAATTTTTCCCGATTGAGCAGTAAAAAGCTGGCATGCGTATTTTTTCATAATTTTCTGATCCGCTCTGATTTTTTAACCTAAGTTTATGTTTTATACGCCGGTATTTCAATGACTTCCTTGTTTTTATCATTGAAAAA